>NZ_JBHLZP010000065.1:0-28459 GCF_042429965.1 Actinoallomurus acaciae | reverse complement strand
CCGCCGCCGTGAGGCCGGCTGCTCCTCGCCGGCCGCCGCGGCGATCTCCAGGGCGTCCCCGTCGGCGGAGTCGGTGACCCACACGACCTCGCCGGTGTCGCCCAGTACCCGCGGCAACCGGGCACGGACGCCGGGAGTCGCGGCCAGGGCACGCGCCGGTCCGTCGCGGTGGGTGATCCAGTGCACGCCGCCGTGCACCTCGACGGCGCCGGCCCGCCCGGTGTGATCGCAGGACAGGTCGCGAACGTACGGCGAGGCCGGGCGCGGATGCCGCGCCGTACGCGGCCCGGCGAGGCGTACGTCCAACCGGGCCGGCTCCGCGTCGAGCCCGTCCACCAGCCACAGGTCTCCGGCGGCCTGGTAGACCACCCGATCGCCGTCGCCGGCGGCGTGGCGGGCGTAGAAGTCCGTCTCCGCGGAGTGCCGCCGCAGGTCCGTACCGTCGGGCGCGACGGAGTACAGGCGTCCGATGCCCTCGTGGTCGGACAGGAACGCCGGCCGTCCCGCGAACCACACCGGGCAGTCGAGGTTGCCGTCGAGGTCGGCCATGACGCGCCGGAACCCGTCGTCCGCCCGTACCCACAGCCGCCCGGTCGCGCCGCCCCGATAGCGCTTCCACGCGGCCGGCTCCTGTCCGGCGACGGTGACCAGGGCCACGGCACCGTCGGATGCGATGTCGGCGGCGCCCACCGGCCCCCAGCCCATCGGCTCCGCGGGCTCGCCGTCCACCGGCACCGCGTACGCGTGGGTCTGGTGGTAGAAGGGCTGCCGCCACGAGGTCACCGCGATGATCCGCCCGTCGGGCGTCCAGCCGCACACCCGCGTCCCGGGCGCGCCCCAGTAGGTGAGCCGGCGGCTCTCACCCCCGTCGGCCGGGGCGACGTGGACCTCCGGATCACCGTCTCGCCCGCTGGTCCAGGCCACCCACCGCCCATCGGGGGAGAACCGCGGGTGGGAGACCGAGACCCCGTCGGCGGACAGGCGCCAGGCGCGCCCGCCGGACAGCGGCGCGATCCAGACATCGTCTTCAGCCACGAAGGTCAGCAGATCACCACGGACGTGGGGATAACGCAGATAACCAGGCACAGTCACGGGCGTCGATGCTAAAGGGTGTCGCGCCGTGCCGTACCGGAGTCGTGCCGGGCGGACCGGGCACTCCGCATGAGGGGCAAGATGGAATACGTGCGCCTCATCGACCGCCTGCCCGCCGCCCCCGACCCCGACGCCGTCTTCGACGCCTTCAACGAGTGGGTCGGCGAGCGTGGCATCACGCTGTACCCGGCGCAAGAAGAGGCGCTCATCGAGGTCGTCTCCGGCTCGAACGTCATCCTCAACACCCCGACCGGCTCCGGCAAGAGCCTGGTCGCGGCCGGCGCGCACTTCGCGGCGCTGGCCCGCGACCAGGTCACCTTCTACACCGCGCCGATCAAGGCACTGGTCTCGGAGAAGTTCTTCGACCTGATCGCGATGTTCGGCAGCGAGAACGTCGGCATGATGACCGGCGACGCGAGCGTCAACGCCGACGCCCCGATCATCTGCTGCACCGCCGAGGTGCTGGCGAGCATCGCCCTGCGCGACGGCACCGACGCCGACATCGGCCAGGTCGTGATGGATGAGTTCCACTTCTACGCCGAGCCGGACCGCGGCTGGGCGTGGCAGATTCCGCTGCTCGAACTCCCGCAGGCCCAGTTCCTGCTGATGTCGGCGACGCTCGGCGATGTCTCGCGGTTCGAGGAGGACCTCACCCGGCGTACGGGACGGCCCACCGCCGTGGTCACCTCGGCGACCCGGCCGGTGCCGCTGAAGTACGAGTACCGGGTCACGCCGCTGCACGAGACGATCGAGGAGCTGCTGGAGGACCAGAAGGCCCCCGTCTACATCGTCCACTTCACCCAGGCCGCGGCGGCCGAACGCGCTCAGGCCCTGACCAGCATCAACGTCTGCTCACGCGCGGAGAAGGACGAGATCGCGGCGCTCATCGGGGGTTTTCGCTTCACCACGAAGTTCGGCCAGACGCTGTCCCGGCTCGTACGGCACGGCATCGGCATCCACCACGCCGGGATGCTGCCGAAGTACCGCCGCCTGGTCGAACGCCTCGCCCAGGCCGGGCTGCTCAAGGTCATCTGCGGCACCGACACGCTCGGCGTGGGCGTCAACGTCCCGATCCGCACGGTGCTGTTCACCGCGCTCAGCAAGTACGACGGAAGCCGGGTGCGCCGCCTGCGGGCGCGGGAGTTCCACCAGATCGCCGGGCGGGCGGGCCGGGCCGGCTTCGACGTCGTCGGCTTCGTCGTCGTGCAGGCGCCCGAGCACGTCGTGGAGAACGAGAAGGCCCTCGCCAAGGCGGGCGACGACCCGAAGAAGCGGCGCAAGGTCGTCCGCAAGAAGGCGCCCGAGGGCTTCGTGAGCTGGGACGAGGAGGTGTTCAACAAGCTCATCGCCGCCGAGCCGGAGCCACTGCAGTCGCGCTTCCAGGTCAGCCACGCGATGCTGCTCAGCGTCATCGGCCGGCCCGGCAACGCGTTCCAGGCGATGAAGAAGCTGCTCACCGACAACCACGAGGACCGCGCCCGGCAGCGCAAGCACATCTCCCAGGCGATCGCGATCTACCGGAGCCTGCTGGCCGGCGGGGTCGTGGAGCAACTGGAGCAGCCCGACGCCGAGGGCCGGTACGCCCGCCTGACCGTCGACCTGCAGGAGGACTTCGCGCTCAACCAGCCGCTGTCGACATTCGCGCTGGCCACATTCGAGCTGCTCGACCCGGCTTCGCCGTCGTACGCACTGGACGTGCTGTCGGTGATCGAGTCGATCCTGGAGAACCCGCGCCAGATCCTCGCCGCCCAGGAGAACAAGGCCAAGGCCGAGGCGGTCGCGCAGATGAAGGCCGACGGCGTGGAGTACGAGGAGCGGATGGAGCTCCTCCAGGACATCACGTATCCCAAGCCGCTCGAGGACACGCTCTACGGCGCGTACGACGTCTACCGCAGCGGGCATCCGTGGGTGGCCGACCATCCGCTCCAGCCGAAGTCGGTCGTCCGCGACATGTACGAGCAGGCGATGACGTTCACCGAGTACGTCGCCTACTACCAGCTCGCCCGCGCCGAGGGCATCGTGCTGCGCTACCTCGCGAGCGCCTACAAGGCGCTCCAGCAGACCGTGCCCGACTCGGTGAAGACCGAGGACCTGCACGACCTCATCGAGTGGCTCGGCGAGCTGGTCCGCCAGGTCGACTCCAGCCTCCTCGACGAATGGGAGCAGCTCCAGAACCCCTCGGCCGAACCCCAGGCCGAGATCGAGGAGACACCGAACGCGGTCACCGCGAACGAGCGCGCGTTCCGGGTGCTGGTCCGCAACGCGATGTTCCGCCGGGTCGAGCTGGCCGCGCTGGAGCGCTACGACGACCTGGGCGAACTGGACACCGGTGACGGCTGGGACGCCGACCGCTGGGCGGACGCGCTGGACGCCTATTTCGAGGAACACGAGGAGATCCAGACCGGCCCGGACGCGCGCGGCCCGAAGCTGCTGCAGATCGAGCAGGAGGCCGAGCTGTGGCGGGTACGCCAGGTCTTCGACGACCCGGCGGGCCACCATGACTGGGGCATCAGCGCCGAGGTCGACCTGCAAGCCTCGGACGAGGAGGGCCGCGCGGTCATCCACGTCACCTCGGTCAACCGCCTCTGAAACCTCGGACGTCGTCCACAGGGGAGTTATCCACAGCCGTACCGGAAGCCTTCCCGGCATGGCGCGGAGCGTTGGACAATGTGAATGGGATGGCTCCCCCTGGGAGGGCGGGCCTTGTCCACCAGGCCTTGTCCACCAGGCCTTGTCCACCAGGCCTTGTCCACCAGGCCTTGTCCACCAGGCCTTGTCCACCAGGCCTTGTCCACCCGACCTTAGGCACGCGATGACCGCTCGCCCGTCGGCGATCGCCGACGGGCCGGGGCCGAATGTCGGGGATCTCACGGATGTTGGGCGATTCATATGTCCCTATTCTCGGGAAATAATCTTGTTTCGGCTCCTTCTGAGGAACGGGTATGCACGGGCTTCGCTTCGCGGTTCTGGGCCCGGTCCGCGCATGGCGTCACGACACCGAGCTCGACCTCGGCACCCCCCAGCAGCGGGCCGTGCTGGCCGTGCTCCTGCTGCGGCGTGGCCGTACGGTGACCGCCGAGGAGCTGGTCGACGCCCTGTGGGGCGAGGAGCCGCCGGTACGCGCGATGACCGCCCTGCGCACCTACGTCTCGCGGCTGCGTGCCGTCCTGGAGCCCGAGCGCGTGGCGCGGCAGAAGGCGACCGTGATGGTCTCGGAGGCCGGTGGGTACGCGCTGCGGCTGCCGCGGGCCGCGCTCGACCTCAGCGTGTTCGAGGACGGGCTGGCCGCCGCCGAGGAGGCGCGGCGCGCCGATGACCTGGCCGGAGCCGCCGCCGCTCTGCGTTCGGCGCTGGACGTCTGGGACGGCGAGCCGCTGTGCGGCATTCACGGCGGCTGGGCCGAGGCGCAGCGCGTCCACCTGGACGAGCAGCGGCTCACCGCCGTGGAGGACCGGTACGCCATCGACCTGGAGCGGGGCCGCGCGGCGGAGTCGGTGGCCGACCTGACCGAGCTGACCATCGCGCACCCGCTGCGTGAGCGCCTGCGCGGGCTGCTCATGCTCGCGCTGTACCGGTGCGGGCGGCAGGCCGAGGCGCTCGCCGTGTACGCCGACACGCGCCGGGTGCTCGTCGAGGAGCTGGGCATCGACCCCGGGCCGGAGCTGGCCGAGCTGCACGCCAAGGTGCTGGCCGCCGACGCCTCCCTGGCCGAGAGGCCGTCCGAGCCCGTACGTCCCGCGGAGCCGGCGCGTCCGCTGCCGGTGCCCGCGCAACTCCCGGCGGACGTCACCGACTTCACCGGGCGCTCGGCCATCGTGACCGAGTTGACCGCCGTGCTCACCGAGGCGGACCGTACCGCGATGCCGGTCGTGGCGGTGGCCGGCATCGGCGGGATCGGCAAGACGACTCTCGCCGTCCACCTGGGCCACGCGGTGCGGCCGCACTACCCCGACGGCCAGCTGTTCGCCGAGCTGCGCGGAGCGGGCCCCGAACCGGCCGGGCCCGAGGCCGTGCTCGGCGCGTTCCTGCGCGCGCTCGGCACCCTCGACAAGGATGTTCCGGCCGGGCTGGAGGAGCGGTCGGCGCTGCTGCGCAGCCGCATGGCCGACCGGCGGATGCTCGTGCTGCTGGACGACGCACGCGACGCCGACCAGGTGCGCGCGCTGCTGCCCGGCTCGGCCGGCTGCGCGGTGATCGTGACCAGCCGGTCGCGGCTCGCCGGCATGCACGCCGCCCGTACGGTCGACCTGGACGGCCTGGTCACCGACGAGGCGATCGCGCTGTTCGGCCGCATCGCCGGTGAGCAGCGGGTCGAGGACGAACGCGAGATCGCGGCCGAGGTCGCGGCGGCCTGCGGGCACCTGCCCCTCGCCGTACGCATCGTGGGCTCGCGGCTGGCGTCGCGGCGGAGCTGGTCGATGGCGACGATCGCCGAACGCCTCACGGACGAGAGGCGGCGGCTCGATGAGATGCGGGTCGGCAACCACACCGTCTCGGCGACGTTCGAGCTCGGGTACGGCCAGCTCTACGACGAGCAGGCGCGGGCGTTCCGGCTGCTGGCCCTGCCGGACGTGCACGACGTGTCGCTGGACGCGGCGGCGGCCGTCCTCGGCCTGCCCGTACCGGCGACGGAGGACCTGCTGGAGTCGCTGGTCGACGCGAGCCTGCTGGAGACTCCCGCGCCGGGCCGCTACCGGTACCACGACCTGCTCCGGCTCTTCGCCCGCCGGCAGGCCGAGAGGTATGACTCCGAGGTCGCGCGGGCCGAGGTGCCGCACCGGATGCTCGACTTCTACTTCGCCTCCGCGCGCAACGCCTACCAGGTCGCCGAGTCCGGGGAGGGCGACCAGCTGAGCACCCCGGAGACCCGCGGCACCGAGTTCGCCACGGCCGAGAAGGCGCTGGCCTGGCTCGGCGGCGAGACCGCGAACCTGTGCGCGGTGATCGCCGAGGCCACCCGCGGCGACGCCCCCGACCTGGCCGTCGCCGCCGACCTGCTGCTCAGCCTCGAACCGCTCATCATGTCCGGCACCCACCTGTGGGAGTTCGAGCAGACGGCACGGCTCGTGGTCACCGCCGCGCTGGAGAAGAACGACGCTCGCACCCGCGGCCGGGCCGGCTACCTGCTCGGCCTGATCCTCCACGTCGCGTTCCGGCTGGAGGAGGCCGAGGCCAGCCTCCGTACGACGGTCGAGCTGGCCGAGGCCTCCGGGGACGACCACATACGTGCCGAGGCGCTCAACGGCGTCGGCGTCGTCACCTTCGAACACCGCCGGTACGAGGACGCGTTCGGGTTCTTCGAGCGCGCGGCCGGCGTCTTCGCCGGGCTGGGCTCCCCCGAGGGTGAGGCCAACTGCCTCAGCAACATGGCGCGCGCCGCCGCCGAGCTGCACCGCGACAAGGAGGCACTCGACGCGGCGGAGCGGAGCCTGGAGCTGTTCCGCGCGCAGGGCAGCGCGATGGGCGCGGCCAAGGCGATGCAGTACCTGGGGGCGACCCTCGACGGGATGGGACGGCCGGAGGACGCGATCCCGTACTACCTCGACTGCCTGGCCGTCTTCCGTTCCACCGGGCAGCGTCTACGCGAGCACCACACGCTGTACCGGCTGGCCGAGAGCCACCTGCGGGCCGGCCGGCCCACCGAGGCGGTCGCCAACGCCGAGGAGGCCCTCGCCATCGCCCGCGAGATCGGCCAGCGGTTCGGCCAGGGACGGGCCCTCGACGTGCTCGGCCGGGCGCTCACCGCCGACGGCCGGCCGGACGAGGGGCGTACGTGCTGGGAGCAGGCGCTCGGCGTGTTCCAGGCCCTCGGGGCCCCGGCCGCCGAAGATGTACGCGCCCTGCTCGACCGCGCGCCCGCGACACGTTGATCAGATGGTGATGGAACGTCACTAGGCTCCCGCCATCGATCCCGAAGAAAGGCGCGGAAACGATGGCCGACCAGCCCAAGACCACCGATGAGACGACACCGGCGACCGACGACAAGGACGACCTCGTCCACCCGGACGGCATGAACCCGCACATCGTGCCCGAGGAGAAGTCCGGCGAGGACGAGAGCGGCGAGTAGCCGGGATGCCCGGAGCGGGCGTGTCCTTCCGGAACGTCCACGTCCGCTCCTCACCCGGGCGACATCTGTGCAAAAGTGATCAGATGTTCGAACAGATGTGCGCGGAGCTGAGCCGCGCCGCCATCGACCGGGATGAACAGGCCTTCGGGGGGCTCCTTCAGGAGGTGCATCGGGCGGCCGCCGCGGTTCCCGCCGCCGAGCTCACCGCGGGGGTGCGGCTGCTGGCCCAGGGCATCGCCCAGGCGTCGCTGGACCAGGCCGCCTGGCTCGCGGTGATGAGCGGGGCCATCGTGGAGAACGGCGCCGACGCGGACGCGCCGGGCACCGCCGTGATGGGCCGCCTGCACGAGGTGACGACCGGTGCGCTCACCTTCGCCGACGCGTGGGAGAAGGCCGCGGGCGGCGAACCGCCGGACCCGGCGGAGAACGAACCCTCCCGGGAGGCCTGGGAGGTCGTACGGCCCGGGCTCGGCGACGGTGCGGGACCGGCGATGGAGGCATGGTGGTCGCTGCCGAGGTTCGCGCTGGCGGCGTCCACGGTGCTGTCGGTCTCCCCGATGGTGCGGGCGTCGGTGCCCGACCGCGAGTCGCTGGCGGCCACGGTGGACCGGGCCGAGCGTCACTGCGGCCAACTGGGGTACGTCCGCGATCTCCTGCGGGTCCTGGACGGTGAGCGCCTGCTCGTACTGGACCGCGCCAGCGGCCGCGGCTGGACGGTCGTCATCGGCGGAATCGGCGACAACTTCCAGCTGCACACGCTGCTCGCGGGCGCGCTCATCGGGCCGGATCGGCTGCCCGGGAACGCCCCCGACCCGCGCTGGGTGGCCTCATCCCTCGACCAGGACGTCCCGCCCGACACTCCGGCGGTGACCGGCCGGTGGAACCTCGTGGACGTCGACGGCGAGTGGATCTGGAACGAAGGCGTCCCGGCCGACATCCCCGAGGTCGGCGGCACCCGTGTCGTGGTGCTCGACCCGCCCTCGTACGCACGGTCGTGGAACCCGGGGCGCCGCTTCCCGCAGATGCCGGCGTCGATCTTCGTCGAGACGGCGCACGACCCGGCGAGCCTGCGGGGCTGGTGGCAGCGGGTCAGGCCGGCGACGACGCGTCCGACCGGCTGACCGGCACCGCGCCCGCCATCAGCGGCCGTCCTCCAGAGCGTCCAGGAACTCCTTGGCCCACAGGTCGACGTCGTGCTCGATCACCCGCTTGCGCATCGACCGCATCCGGCGGGCGCGCTCGGTCGGGCTCGCGTGCATGGCCTCCCACATGCGGTTCTTCGTGCCGCCGATGTCGTACGGGTTGACCAGGAAGGCGCGGTGCAGTTCCGCGGCCGCGCCGGCGAACTCGCTGAGCAGCAGGGCGCCCCGGAGGTCGGGCCGGCAGGCGACGTACTCCTTGGCCACGAGGTTCATGCCGTCTCGCAGCGGCGTCACCACCATCACGTCCGCGGCCAGGTAGAGCGCGGCGAGCTCCTCGCGGGTGTAGGACGTGTGCATGTAGTTGATGATCGGTGCGCCCAGCTCGGCGTACAGGCCGTTGGCGCGGCCGACCTGGAGCTCGATCTCGTCGCGCAGGATGCGGTATTCCTCGACGCGCTCCCGGCTCGGCGTCGCGACCTGCACGAACACCGCGTCGCCGCTCTTGAGGCGCTCGTCCTCGAACAGCTCGGTGAACGCCTCCAGCCGCTGCTGGATGCCCTTGGTGTAGTCGAGGCGGTCGACGCCCAGCAGCACCGACGCCGGGTTGCCGAGGTCCTCGCGGATCTGCGCCGCGCGCTTTTGCACCCCCGGATCGGCGGCCAGGGTGATGAGCTCGTTCGCGTCCACCGAGATGGGAAAGTGGTCGGCGCGTACGGTGCGGCCCTCGATCGCCACCTCGTGGCCCTGCGGCTTCAGGTCCAGGAAACGACGGCACAGCCGGACGAAGTTGGACGCCGCGTCACGGCTCTGGAAGCCGACGAGGTCGGCGCCCAGCAGCCCCTGGAGGATGTCACGCCGCCAGGGCAGTTGCTGGAACAGCTCCATCGGCGGGAACGGGATGTGCAGGAAGAAGCCGATGCGCAGGTCGGGACGGAGCTCGCGCAGCATCTTGGGTACGAGCTGGAGCTGGTAGTCCTGCACCCAGACGATCGCGCCCTCGGCCGCGACGTCGGCGGCGGCGCGGGCGAACCTCCGGTTGACCCGCTCGTAGACCTCCCACAGGCTCCGGCGGTAGACCGGCTGCGCGATCACGTCGTGATACAGCGGCCAGAGGGTCGCGTTGGAGAATCCCTCGTAGTAGTACTCGACGTCCCGTGCCGACAGGCGTACGGGGATCAGCGAGAGCCCTTCGGCCTCGAACGGCTCGAGGTCCTGATCCGGGGCGCCCGACCAGCCGACCCACGCTCCCTGACGACGCTGCATGACCGGGACGATGGCGGTGACCAGCCCGCCAGGGCTGCGCCGCCAGGTCGCCTCGCCCTCACCGTCGGTGACCCGATCGACCGGCAGACGGTTGGCGACAACGACGAACTCACTCTTCTTGGACACATCCACGCCACATACTTCCCCCGAATATCGGGTCTTGACCCTGATGGGCGACTTATGTGGCGATGGTCATGCCAAAGCCCGCCTGTCGCCATCGACACGTCACCCGGCGGCAACGGACGACAGGAGCCGCACGGTCCCGGCTCAGGACCCGTCGATCAGCTCGGTCAGCCTCCTCGGCTCGAACGTGATCTGGTCGAAGGTCGCCGAACAGCCGTCCCCGATGGGCGACTGGGCGAAGAAGCCGTACGACGGGGCGCCGGAGGCGTACAGGGCGAAGTGCCGGATCAGCCGCCAGTACGTCCCGTCGAGCGATGCGTGGAAGGCGTACGCGGAGTCGACGCGGGCGACGCGGAGCCAGACCTGACCGCCGGGCACGACGAAGCCGCTGGCGCGGTCGGAGGTGCCGCGGGTGACGACCGAGACGGTCTCGGGCTCGTTCTGGGCGGACGTCTCCAGGCCCAGCTTGGCCCACGCGCGGTCGTTGAGCCACACGAGCAGCCCGCCGGCGTCGTGCGGCCGGGCGTGGCCCACCGACACGCGGGCGCTGAGCAGGAAGTCGCCCTGCGCGTGCGCGAACAGGCGCGGAGCGTCGAGTGCCTCCGCGGTGCGTTGCGGGCTGATGAACAGGTCCGTGCCGGGCCTGGCGTCGATCACGAGACCGTCGTCCTGCGGAAGGTAGGAGCCGCCCGCGGCCCCTCCGCCCCATCGCAGGGACACGGGGATCCGCGGAATTCCGACCTGCTCCGCTGCCTGCGTCACACCCGTCTCCTTCAAGTCCGGGAACAGCGTCCGGGAACGCTCCAAAAATACGGTGTAAACAGGCAGCTCGTACATAGTTCACCGTGGTGGGCCACCCCAGTTTTTTCGCATTAGGGGGCTTCATGGGCTGGACCGGGCATACCAGGGCGACGGCTAATCTTCGCTGGTACGCGTGGTGACAGAGCCGTGACCTGCGGTCCGCCGCGCGCCGAGCGCGGAGGGAGCGACGGCGTGGATCCTCGTATTCGCCGGGTACGGGAAGCCGATGTCGAGGCCGTGGTGGAACTGGTGCACGCCCTGGCCGAATACGAACGGCTGACCGACGAATGCACGATGACCCCGGCCCAGCTGCACGCCGCCCTGTTCGCCCCGGAACCGGCGCTGTTCGGGCACGTGGCGGAGGTGGACGGGGAGATCGTCGGCTTCACACTGTGGTTCCTGAACTTCTCGACCTTCCGCGGGACCCACGGCATCTACCTGGAGGACCTGTTCGTCCGCCCGAACCATCGGGGTACGGGCCTGGGACGCGCGCTGCTGACGACGCTGGCCGAGGAATGCGTCACGAAGGGCTACTCCCGGCTGGAGTGGTCGGTCCTGGACTGGAACACGCCGTCGATCGGCTTCTACGAGTCGCTGGGCGCCGTCCCGAGAGACGGCTGGACGGTGTACCGCCTGACCGGCGACGCCCTGACCACCGCGGGCAAGGGCGCATGAGCATCGCCTGAGGCCGTGTGGTGCGCGTCACACCGGGGAGATGTCACGTCACGCCCGAGCTGCTTGTCCCATGGGCGTCACCGGCACCACGGTGACCTGATCCCGGGAGGGCAGCAATGAAGAACGACCACCACGTCGTCATCCTCGGCGCCGGCTACACGGGCATGTTGGCCGCGATCCGCCTCGCCCACCGCACCCGGCGTGCCGATGTGCGGATCACCCTGGTCAACCCCTCGGCGCGATTCACCGAACGGCTGCGGATGCACCAGATCGCCGCCGGGCAGCGCCTGGCCGACCACCAGATCCCCGACCTGCTCGACGGCACCGGCATCTCCTTCGTCCAGGGCACGGCGACCGCCATCGACCCCGACGGCCGCACGGTCGTGGTCGACGACGGCGCGGCGACGCTGGACTACGACACCCTGGTGTACGCCCTGGGCAGTTCCGCCGCCACCGGCCGGGTGCCCGGCGCCGACGCCCACGCCTTCACACTGAGCAGCCCGCAGCACGCCGTCCGCCTCGCCGCACGGCTCGACGAGGTCGCGGCGGCAGGCGGCACCGTCACCGTCTGCGGCAGCGGCCTGACCGGCGTCGAGGCGACGGCCGAGATCGCCGAGGCCCACCCCGGCCTGCGCGTCACGCTGGTCGGCCTCGATGAGCCGGGCGCGATGATGGGCGCCAAGGCGCGCGCCCACCTGCACCGGGCACTCGACCGCCTCGGCGTCACCGTCAAGGTGGGCTCTCGGGTCAGCAAAGTGCTGCCCGACGCCGTCGAACTGGAGACCGGGGAGATCCTCCCCTCGGACGTGTGCCTGTGGACCGCGGGCGTCACCGTGCCCTCACTCGCGGCCGACGCCGGGATCGCCGTGGACGACCGCGGTCTGATCCTGGTCGACGCGACGCTGCGCTCGGTGTCTCATCCCGACATCCACGCCATCGGTGACGCCGCCGCGGTCCGAATGGCCTGGGGACGGATTCATGGCACCTGCCAGAGCGGCATGCCCACCGCCCAGTACACCGCCGACGCGATCGTCCGGCTGCTGCGCGGCAAGCCGGTCAAGCCGTTCCGGTTCGGCTACATCCACCAGCCGGTCAGCCTCGGCCGCCACGACGCCGTCATCCAGTTCACCCACGCGGACGACACCCCGCGCCGGGCCTACCTCAAGGGCCGCGCCGCCGCCTTTTACAAGGAGTCCGTCAGCGGCAGCCCGGTCCCGGTGTACCGGCTCAGCAAGCGCATGAACGTCAGCGCCACCCTCTTCAAGGGCGGCCGTGCCACCCGCGAGCCCGCCGCGTGAGTGCACACTGTTCGGGATGCGGGCTTATCGCCTAACGGAGAGTCTGAGCCGATGACCGACGCGACGCCTGACCCCTACATCGAGCACCGGCGGCTGCTGTTCGCCACCGCCTACCGCATGCTGGGCAGCGTCACCGACGCCGAGGACGTCCTCCAGGACGCGTGGCTGGCCTGGAACTCGACGGACCGCGCCACGGTCCGCAACCCCAGGGCGTACCTCGTGCGGGCGGTCACCAACCTGTCGTTGAACCGGCTCACCTCCACCCGGGCGACCCGTGAGACCTACGTCGGCCCGTGGCTGCCCGAACCGCTGCTCACCTCGCCCGACGCGGCCACGGACGCCGAACGGGCCGACACCGTCTCCACCGCGATGCTGGTCGTGCTGGAAACCCTCAGCCCCGTCGAACGCGCGGTCTTCGTGCTTCGCGAGGTCTTCGGCTACTCGCACGGCGAGATCGCCGAGACCCTCGACCGCCCCGAACCGACCATCCGCCAGATCGCCCGCCGTGCTCGCGAGCACATCCAGGCCCGCCGTCCCCGCTTCGACACCGACCGCACCGAACGCGAGAAGGTCACCGCGCGGTTCATCGCGGCCTGCGCGGGCGGCGACCTGAACGCGGTCATGGAACTCCTCGCCCCCGACGTGACCGCCTGGACCGACGGCGGAGGCAAGGTCACCGCCGCCCGCCGTCCCCTGCGCGGGGACAGCCAGGTCGCCCGCTGGATCCTCGGCGTCCTGGCCAAGCCCGAGTCGGCCGGCATGGTCTCGGAGGCGGCCATCATCAACGGCGAGCTGGGCGTCCTGTGCACGGTCGAGGGCCTCCCCGTCGCCGCTCTCACGTTCGACATCGCCGACGGCCGCCTCCACAACCTCTGGTTCCAGGTCAACCCGGACAAGCTCAACGGTCTGCGCGTCGGCAACGGCTGAATCCGACGGTCAGACGGGGTCGCCGGGAAGCCCGGCGAGGGACAGGCGCGGCCCCAGCCACAGGTGGAAGGAACCGGCCGCGTTGAGCCAGGCCGTCGTCGTGGCGTCGAACTGCTCACTCGTCACGCCGCCGCCGACGTGCATCGTCGCCTCGCTCACGATGATGACCGTGCCGTCGTCATCGGTGGCGGTGTAGACCTTCAGGCCCACCGTGTCGCGGTTCCACTCGTCGAGGACGGCCCGGATGGCGGGCTTGTCGTCCACGGTGAAGAAGCGGTCGTAGATGGTGCGGGCGGCGTAGACCTCGCCGTCTCCGTCGAGGGTGAAGAAGAGGCTGTAGCACTGCCAGCGCGTGGCGAGGCGCCCCCGCGTGTCACGCATACAGGCGACCTGGAGTCGCTCGAGAATCCGCTCAATGCGGTCGAGATCGGGCCTGATCACACCCGACTGGGGCGTTTCAGGCGTCGGACTCGGAGGATCGTCTCCCATCGTTCCCACTCCTTCTGCTGACGGCAATGAGATTGTGCCGTACGTAAAGCAGCGCCGCGCCCGCACAGCACTATCTGTGGAAAAGCTCCGGGCTATCCATGAAGAAGTCCGGACGATCTGCCATCACTCGGTGCGAAATATGTCGTTGTAGCGCCTAACTGGACATAAGTCGCGATGTGCATTTATCAGGGGCACTACGAGCGGCGATCGTGTCGCGGTCGCGGGGATGGTCGATGAGAGATTGCGAATCCCGCCGTCGAACGCGGATTCCGATGGCGACGGTACGCCCCGGTGGCGCCTGCAGCTCCGATCGCGAGACCGGCCCTGCCCCAGCACGGGGCGTACCCCTAGTCAGCTGTCATGCGCTACGGCACGGCAGGTCAGGCGTCCGCAGCGGCCAGTTCGATGCGCGCCACCTCGACGCAGTTGCCACCGTTGCCACTGCGGCTGCTCTTCTGCCAGGCGACCATGGTCTCGACGCAGTTGCCGCCGTTGCCGCTGTGGCTGCTCTTGCGCCACGAGGACGCAGGCCGTGGGTTCGTCATGTCGCGAACACCCTTCTTATCGTGTGAGTTCCTTCACCTTGTCGCGAATCAACACCGCAGAGTCGCTGGTGTTGAACGCGGCCGAGCGGAGATGGTCGAAAATGAGGCGCCCTTGCTCTGTGTCGGCGGGCTTCTCCAGATAGACACACCCCACCAGGTGTTCGATGTATAGCAGGTCCGGATAGCCGTCGAAGGTCAATAGAACAAAAGGTCCATCAATCGCGGCATGAATTCCGGCCTGGTATGGGAGCACTTGGATCGACACATTCCCGAGTTCACCGAGGTAGAGCAGGTGTTCCAACTGCTTGACCATCACCGAGGAGTGTTCGACGACTCGGTGGAGGACGGCCTCGTCGATCACCGCCCACACGTGCAGTGGGTCCTTGGACTGGGTCACGCGCTTCTGCCGCGCCAGGCGTACCTCAACGCCGCGGTCGACCTCATCGGTCGGGCGCGACTGGGCGCCGAGGAGGATCGCGCGGGCGTACTCGGGACATTGGAGGAGGCCGGGGATCACCTGAGCCTCGTAGCCGCGCGAGGTGCGGGCCTCGGCCTCGAAGGCCAGGAAGTCGATGAAGCCCTTCTTGACGTAGTCGCTGTACTCGCGCCACCAGTCGCGCTGGCGGGCGCTGCGGGCGAGCAGCACCAGCTGATCGCGCTTGTCCCCGTCGACGCCGTACGACTCGCACAGCTCCATGACCTCGCCGGAGGTGATCCGCATCTTCGCGGTCTCCATGCGGCTGATTTTCGATTGCTCCCAGCTCATCTTCGCCGCCACCTGCTCGCCGGTCATTCCAGCCTGTTCCCGCAGGTGACGAAGCTCTCGTGCGAGCTGACGCCCGCGGACCGTGGGGGTGTACGGCATTGCTTCCTCACATAATGCGCTGAATCACTTGCACTGGATCATCATTCTGGTCCAGAGTGTAATCGCACGACTACAGAACGCTTCATTATCCGCGTTATCCACCAGAGGCTGGGCGGGCCGGCGTGACCGTCCGGTGATCGACATCAGCCGACCACGCCGAGGCGCACCGGCGCAGCCCGCAGACCGCGGCGAGGAGGACTGTCCTCCGAGCCGCTTCGCGGAGCCGCGACCCTGGGTTCCGCTTGGGGAGAGCCGAGTCCAGGGTCGCGGTTCCTGACCAGACCGAGAAAGGGTCGCCATGGGGGAGTATCCGGACGATCGCGTACTCATATGGCGCCGATCCTTTCCCGGCTTGGCCGAGCACGTACGCAAAGCGCGCGAATTCGCCGGGTTTCTCCTGTGCGACCTGCCGCGTGTGGACGACGCCGTCCTGGTGGTCAGCGAGTTCGCCGCCAACGCCCTGCGGCACACGGCCTCGGCGCGGCCCGGGGGCCACTACATCCTGGAGATCCGCCGCTGGCGCGACGGCGCGTCCGTCGCACTGACCGACGAGGGCAGCCACAAGGTGCCGCGCGTCCCCGCGCCCAATGATCTGTCCGAGTGCGGCCGCGGCCTGCAGACCGTCCAGGCCCTGGCCACCGAGTGGCACTGGACCGGCGACTGCCGCGGACGCACCTTCACCGCTTCCTTCCTCATCCGCGCCCACGCCGTGATGGTGTCGTCGATCAGCCCTTCGGAGGTCTTCAACGACGGCCTGCGCGCGGCGGCCGTCCTCACCTCCGACTCCGCGCTCTAGAGGAGCAACCCGGCGAGCTCGTCGAGCAGCGCCACCACCCGCGCGGCCCGTACGTGGTCTTCGACGACGCGTGCGATGACCTCATCCGCCGACCGCCCCGCCCGCGCGAGCACCGCCTGGCGCGCCGGCTCACTCAACCGCACCCGGGTACGCCGCCGGTCCGCCTTGTCCGGCGGTGTCTCGATCAGACCGCGCTCCCGCAGCCGCGCCACCGACTCCGAGACGTGACTCTGCGCGAACCCCGTCCGTACCTTGATCTCGCTCACCGCGCTGTCCGGATGCTTCAGCACATCCTCGATCACCGCGATCTCGGCGGGAGTCAGCGCCGCGTCCCCCGCGGAGGTGGTGACCTCCCGGGACAGATCAATCAGCCGCTTCCCCAACCGGTGCATCCGCACGCCGTCCACGCCTCGGAGGATATATCGGCACAGATACATCGGTACCGATGTAATGTGCTCTCTTGAGCGAAGGGAGCGTTCGATGGTTTTGAACGGGGTCGGCGGTACGTCGCTGGGCGTGGCACGCGCGAGAGCGTGGGAGACCCGCCGCCCGGACCGCCTGTTCGATGACCCGTACGCCGCCGCGTTCGTCGCCGCCGGTGGTCCCGGTGGTTCCGGTAGCCGGACGCCTCTCCCTCCGGCGAGGGCCCGGCTGGCCTTTCATGTCATCATTCGCACCCGCTTCTACGACGATTTTCTGCTCGCCGCCTGCGACAGCGGCTGCCGCCAGGTCGTGCTGCTGGCCGCCGGCCTGGACACCCGCGCGTACCGCCTGCCGTGGCCATCCGCCGTCACCCTGTACGAGCTGGACCTGCCGGAGGTGCTCGCCTTCAAGGACCGGGTGCTGGCCAGTGCGGGGGCCGAGCCGCGCTGCGCACGCACCGCCGTACCGGTCGACCTGCGCGACGACTGGCCGCGACAGCTGACCGACGCCGGCTTCAACGCGTCGGCGCCCACGGCGTGGCTTCTCGAGGGCCTACTGGTCTACCTCAGCGCTGAGGACGCCGACCAGGTACTGAGCCGCGTCGGCGCGCTGTCGACCCCCGGCAGCCGGATCTCCTTCGAGCGCAACAACGCCGCCTCGGTCATCGCCGAAGAGGACCGCAGCGGCATCGAGGAGTACGCCGAGCTGTGGCAAGGCGGCGTCAGCGACACCACCGGCCGACTCGACGGCTATGGCTGGCAGACCGAGGTGCATGAGCTGGCCGATGTGGCCGCCTTGTACGACCGGCCCGCCCCGAGTTCCTCCCTGAGCGGCTTCATCACCGCCACCCGCTGACCTCCACGGCAGGGCATCGACCAGAGCGGGCGTCACGTCCTTGGCGGTCGCCCTGCCGCCGAGGTCGCGGGCGCGCAGAGCCAGGTCGGCGCTGACCGTCTCGATCGCGGCAAGAGACCTGCACAGCTAAGGGTCTAGCAAATATGCATGTCTATATGATGGGCGCCTCGCCTTCCCAAGCCGAGGAGAGTCGATGCGCGATGGTCTGGAGTTGGCGGGACGGTTTCGGCTGGAGGCGCCTCTCGGCCGGGGCGGCATGGGAGAGGTATGGCGGGGCGTGGACCTGCGGCTGCGGCGCCCGGTCGCGGTCAAGATCCTCCCGCTGAGCGGGGCGGCCGACGGGGCCGGGGTCGCGCGCTTCCGGCGGGAGGCCGAGATCGCCGCGGCGTTGAACCACCCCGGCATCACCACGGTCTTCGACATCGACGAACACACCGACGGGGGCCTGCGCCTGCTGTTCCTGGTGATGGAGCTGATGCAGGGGCATGACCTTGCCGCGGTGCTGCACCAGCACCCGGCCGGGCTGCCCATCGTCCAAGTGAGGGACTGGGCGGTGCAGATCCTCGACGCCCTCGCCACGGCCCACCGGCACGGAGTCGTCCACCGCGACATCAAACCGGCCAACCTCTTCCTAACCGACGATGCGCGAGTGAAAGTCTGCGACTTCGGGATCTCCCGCCTCGCCGACGCGACCAAGATCACCGCCACCGGATCATCCGCCGGCACGCCGCTGTACATGGCGCCCGAGCAGATCGAGGGCCACACTGTCGACGAGCGCACCGACCTGTACGCTTTCGGCTGCGTGCTCTACCAGTTGCTGACCGGAACCCCCTGGGTGGACACCGGCACAAGCGTCGGCGCCATCCTCTACCAGCACCTCAACCGAACCCCCGCATCCCCGCAATCGGCGCGGCCCGACATCGACGACCACCTGAACACCCTGGTACTGGACCTACTGGCCAAACAGCCCAGCGAACGCCCCAAAGACGCAGCCACCGTCGCCGAACGCCTGCGCAGCCTGGACTCCCGCCTCGCCCATGGCGGGCCGGCCGCGCCACAGCAGACCCGCCCCGAACGGCGCAGTGGTGAGACATGGCCGCCGCGGCCGCAGTCGGCGGGCCGCCCTACAGCGGCGATGAAGCACGGTGGCGGCACCGCGACCGCCGCGATAGCGCTGGCCCTGTTGTGCCTTCCAGGGCTCCTGTTCCTGACCTTCTATTCCAGGGGATCCCTGCTCCCCGATTCGCCAGCCGGGTTTCTGTCGTTGGTGAACTTTGTGGTGGGCGTGGCAGAGCCGGTCGCGCTCGCCACAGGCGTGGTACTGCTCTTCCAGCACAGAGCGGCAGGCCGCTGGATGATCGCGGCGTCCGCCGGCATGGCAGCTCAGCGAATGAGCGCCGGCGCGCATTATTACGGGTGGCGCAGCTGGGTCTCGATAGCGATCTTCCTCTTGGCAACTACGGCCACGCTTGTGGCCGTACACCCGTCCACCGGCCGCTGGTGCCTTCGCCGCAGCTAGACCACCGTCCGCGAAGTCGTGCCGTGCGGCGCCCCCGCACGCACGCGCCGCACCGGTGCGCACCGGTCCGGTCGCGATTCCCGGCCAGCTCGGACAGGTCGGCGTCGATCGGGCAACTCCATCAGAGTTGTCGTACACGCTGACTGGCGGCCCCTGCTTGAGCTTTGCGACGATCTCTCTACTGACGCCGACCGCTTCTGCGAGCTCCTCCTACGTTAGGTTCCGCTCGCGCCGGAGGACCCGGAGCCGACTCCCGATCGTGCCACCTTCGGACATGGCCACTCGCCTCCCTGATGAGGTGCAACGGCAGGATGTGGCGGGTGCTCGAGCGAGTGCATCGATTCCGCGAGCGCAGTCCGCGGCTCAGACGAGAGAAGATCCAGTCAGTCCTTGACGCGGGTGGCGCGCTGGCCTGTCAGGTCTGCGAATTCGACTTCGCCAAGTCATGAGGTCCGTGGGTTCGTGAAGGCGAAGGCACAGACGCCTCGACCCAGAGTAGCTCCGAACCGGACACGACCGGCGCGGCAAGCAAGGTCAACACTCAGGCAATCTGTAGTTTGCCGAGTTATTTCCCACGGGAAGAACTCGTCGAGGGGTGGTGATGCGCAGGGTTCTGGTGGCGGTGGCGCTCGTCGCGGCGCTGTGTGGAGGGTGTGCGGGCTCTGGGGTGCCGCAGCCCCTCAGCAGCGCGACCACACCCTGGAGTCGGGAGCGGTTTCTCCGTGCCCATCCTCCCACCGGGACGCCGACCGCGGAGCCTGCGGCCTTCGGGAAGAAGGTCGGGGCGCTCTTCTCTCACGACACCAAAGGTGATCACTTCTGTACGGCCAGCGCCGTCGACAGTCCCGCTCGCAATCTGATCATCACGGCCGCCCACTGTGTGCACTCCGGTGCGGGCGGCGGATATCTCAGTGACCTCGTCTTCGTTCCCGGGTACCGCAACGGGAACGCCCCGTACGGGGTCTGGAAGGTCAAGAGTCAGTTCGTCGACGACCGGTGGGCGAAGGGGTCCGATCCCGACCTCGATGTCGGGTTCGCGGTGCTCGAACCGCTGAACGGCAAGAACATCGCCGACGTCCTCGGGGCCAACCTGCTCGGGATCGACCAGGGTTTCGGCAACCTCGTCCGGGTCACCGGCTATCCCAAGAGCTCTGACAAGCCTGTCACCTGCATCAATCGCACCACCAAACAGATGAAGTACCAGATGCGCTTCGCCTGCAACGGCTACGCGCCCGGGACGAGCGGCAGTCCCTGGCTGACCCACTACGATCCGAAGACAAAGCGGGGCGAGGTCGTCGGGGTGATCGGCGGATACCAGCTCGGCGGTCTGGAGGACGCCGTCTCGTACAGCTCCTACTTCGACGACGACGTACGAAAACTGTACGAGCGCGCCATCGGGCAGGCGAACTAGCGGGACAGGGATCATGGACGTCGACGTCGTAGTCATCGGTATGGGGCCGGGTGGGGAAGCGGTCGCGGGGAGTCTGGCGGCGGCCGGGCTGAGCGTGGTCGGGGTCGAGAACAACCTGGTCGGCGGCGAATGCCCCTACTGGGGCTGCATCCCGAGCAAGGCCATGGTGCGGGCCGGCGACGTGCTGGCCGAGGCGCGCCGCGTGCCGCGGTTCGCCGGGTCGGCGACCGTCGAGGTGAGCTGGGCGCCGGTCGCGGGCCGGGTACGGGAGGTCACCGCCGCCTGGGACGACAGCGCCGCCGCCGAGCGCTTCACCGGCAAGGGCGGCCGGCTCGTCCGCGGGTTCGGGAAGATCACCGGGCCGAAGGAGGTCACGGTCGGGGACGAGGTGTTCCGTGCCCGGCGAGGTGTGGTGATCGGCACCGGTACGGCGCCGGCGGTCCCGCCGATCGACGGGCTGGCGGGCACCCCGTACTGGACGAACCGCGAGGCGATCGAGGCGGACGAGCTGCCCGAGTCGCTCGTCGTCCTGGGCGGCGGCGCGATCGGGTGCGAGCTGGCGCAGGTGTTCGCGCGGTTCGGCAGCCGGGTGACGGTGCTGGAGGCCGGGCCGCGGCTGCTCGGGCCGGAGGAGCCGGAGTCCAGTGAGCTGCTCCGCACGACCTTCGAGAACGAGGGCATCGACGTGCGCGTGGGTGCCAAGGCCGAGCGCGTGCGGCACGACGGCGACGGCTTTGTGATCAACGATGACCTGCGTGCCGAGCGGTTCCTCGTCGCGGTGGGCCGTCGTACGAACCTCGCCGGGCTCGGGCTCGCGGTGGCCGGGCTGGACGAGGGGGCGCGGTTCATCGAGGTCGATGACCGGATGCGGGCGGCGGACGGCGTGTGGGCGGTCGGCGACGTGACCGGCAAGGGCGCGTTCACGCACGTCGCGGACTACCAGGCCCGGATCGCCGCCCGTGACATCCTCGGCGAGGACGGGCCGGGGGGCGACTACCGGGCGCTGCCGCGCGTCACGTTCACCGACCCGGAGATCGGCGCCGTCGGACTCACCGAGAGCCAGGCGCGGGAGCGGTACTCCGACGTCCGGGTCCACGACACCGACCTGGCGAACAACACACGTGGCTGGCTGCACCGGGCCGAGGGCTTCCTCAAGCTGGTCGAGGCCGAGGGCCGTCTCGTCGGCGCGACCTCCGCCGGGCCGATGGGCGGCGAGATCCTCGGCGCGCTGGCGGTGGCGGTCCACGGTGAGGTCCCGGTCGAACGCCTCCGGCAGATGATCTACGCCTTCCCGACCTTCCACCGGGCCATCGACGCCGCGCTCCTCTGACGCCGGACGCCGACACCGGACCGTACCGAACCGGCCCAGCGGACGTCAGGGGGACGGTCTCTCCGATTCGATGGCCGGGCGTTCCTCGTGGTCGCCGTCCGGCAGCGGCAGGACGTCCTCGGTGTACAGGCGGTTCAGGCGGCGGCGGAGGCGGGCGGTCGGGCTGCGGGCCTCCTTCGGCTCGACGCCGGCGCGGTCCGGTTCGAGTTCGGGCAGCCTGTGAGGGAGGCGGCGGCCGCGGATCACCGCCTCCTCATCCGCGTCGAGCGGGTGCTCGGTCTCCTCGTACTCGCCGGAGGGCCGGCGGATGATCTCGCCGGACTCGATGCCGTGGCGCAGCATCTCCATCTCGCGGCGCTGGAGGCCCAGCGCGACCCGGCGGGAGATCGCGAACGCGAGGATCGGTCCGATGATCACCGCGAACCGGAAGAACCAGGTCGTGCCGTACAGCGGGATGTGGAACGTCTTGGCGATGATGTCGTTGGCGCCGGCCATCCACAGCAGGCCGTAGAACGTCACGCCCGCCATGCCGATGCCCGTACGGGCGGGCACGTCGCGCGGCCGGTCGAGCAGGTTGTGGACCCGGTAGTCGCCGATCGCCCAGCGTTCGAGGAACGGGTACACGGCGAGCACCGTGAAGAGCATTCCCGGAACCAGGAGCGCCGGGATCAGGACGTTCAGCGGGATCGTGTGACCGAAGGCGTTGATCTCCCATCCCGGCATGAGCCGCAGCGAGCCCTCCAGCCAGCCCATGTACCAGTCGGGTTGTGAGCCGGCGCTGATGTGACCCGGGTTGTACGGGCCGAACAGCCAGATCGGGTTGACCTGGAAGGTCACCGCGAGCAGCGAGATCACGAAGAACACCCACATCTGGAACGCCAGCGTCTTGATGATGAAGGACGGCCAGAACGGCTTGCCCTCGACGACGCGGTCGGTGCGGCCCCTGCCGGGGAACTGGGTGTGGGTCTGCCGCCAGGTGAGGACGACGGCGTGCAACGGGATCAGGGCGAGCAGGATGAGCGGGATCAGCAGAATGTGGATGGTGAACAGCCGCGGAATGATCAGCTCGCCCGGAAACGCTCCGCCGAACAGGAACATCGTCAGGTAGGACCCGACGATCGGGATCGACAGCAGCACGCCCTCGAGAATCCGGATGCCGGTGCCGGACAGCAGGTCGTCCGGGAGCGAGTAGCCGAACAGGCCGTTGAGCATGACCAGCAGGAACAGGATGACGCCGATCACCCAGTTCAGCTCGCGCGGCTTGCGGAACGCTCCGGTGAAGAAGTTCCGCAGCATGTGCGCGATGATCGCGCCCAGGAACACGATTGTCGCCCAGTGGTGGAGTTGCCGTACGAGGAGGCCCCCGCGCACGTCGAAGCTGATCCGCAGCGTCGACTCGTACGCCTGGCTCATCCGGACCCCGCGGAGCGGCACGTACGACCCGCGGTAGACGACGTCCTTCATGCTGGGGTTGAAGAAGAGCGTCAGGAAGATCCCGGTCAGCACGATGATCACGAACGAGTACATCGCGACCTCGCCCAGCAGGAAGGTCCAGTGATCGGGAAAGACCTTCTTCAGCGCCTTCTTCAAGAATCCGGCGGGGCCGAGCCGTTCGTCGACTCCCCGGACCACCTCGCTCAGCGGTCTCGCAGCCATACCGATCTCCAGGTCCGACGGCCGCGTGACCGTCCTCGGTTATCGGGCGCCCTCATCCATTAATACCCCTGTGACCTGCACAAATCCGCACCTACCCGGCCGTCCGCCCCGAAGCCGCCGTGCCGGTCGCGTACCTTTTCGACGTGGGCAAGTTCGTACGGCGCAGTGATCTGGTGCTCGCGGGGGCCGTCGGGGTGGTGGTGCTGGCCGGCACCGTCTTTTCCACGGGCGGCTTCCACACCGGCGACATCAAGGCGTACGCGATGGTCGTGCTGGGGGTCGCCGCACTCACCGTGCGGCGCCGCCTCCCCCTGTTCGCCGTCACCCTGGCGGGCCTCTCGACGGCCTTCTACTACGTCGGGCCGTTCCCCGACGGGCCGGAGATGCTCACGTTCGCGGTCGCGTCGTTCCTCGCGGTGGCGGAAGGGCACCGGCTCGCCGGCTACCTCGGTACGGCGGCCGGGCTGGCGGTGTTCGGCTCGGCGGAGTTCGCCGTCGGCCCGCCCCACGTCGGGCGGTTCGTGAGCGTACTGGCCTGGGTGCTCGTGGTGCTGTGCGCGGGCGAGGTGGTCCGCTACCACCGCGCGTGGGTCGGCGAGACCCGGCGTCGCAAGGGTGAGGCGGAGCGCACCCGCGAGGAGGAGTTCCGGCGGCGCGCCACCGAGGAGCGGCTGCGCATCGCCCGCGAGGTGCACGACGTGCTCGCCCACCAGATCTCGCTGATCAACGTGCAGGCCGGCGCGGCGCTTCACCGCCGCGACCCCGACCAGGCCTACGCCGCGCTGGCCGCGATCAAGGACGCCAGCAAGCAGACGCTGCGGGAGCTGCGGACCACGCTCGGCGTCCTGCGGCAGGTCGACGAGGCGCAGCCGCTCAGCCCCGCGCCCTCGCTCGGCCGGATCGACGACCTGATCTCCCAGACCAAGGACGCCGGGCTGTCGGTGCGGCTCGTCGTCTCCGGCCACGAACGGGACCTGCCCGCCCCGATCGACCTGGCGGCCTACCGCATCGTTCAGGAGGCACTCACCAACGCGGTACGGCACGCGGGCGAGGCGACCGCGACCGTGCTCGTGCGTTACGGACCCGACCAGGTGGTGGTCGAGATCTGCGACGACGGCGCGGGTGCCGACGTGGCCGAGGGCAACGGCATCCGGGGCATGCGGGAGCGGGCGGCTACGCTGGGCGGCACGCTGGCCGCCGGCCCACGCCCCGGTGGCGGCTTCCTCGTACGCGCCTCGCTTCCCCTGACCGAGACGGTGTGATCATGACCGACGTGGACCCCCCGATCCGGGTCATGCTGGCCGATGACCAAAAGCTCGTACGGGCCGGTTTTCGCTCGATCCTCGACGGCGAGGACGACATCACCGTGGTCGCCGAGGCGGGCGACGGCGCGGAGGCGGTGCGGATCGCCGCGCAGACGCGGCCCGACGTCGTCCTCATGGACGTCCGGATGCCGGTGCTCGACGGGCTGGAGGCCACGCGGCGAATCGTCGCGGACCCGCGGCTGTCCGGCGTCCGGGTCGTGATCCTGACCACCTTCGACCTCGACGACTACGTCTACACCGCGCTCAAGGCCGGGGCCAGTGGCTTCCTCGTCAAGGACACCGATCCGATCGAGCTGATCCACGGAGTGCGCGTGACGGCACGCGGCGACGCGCTGCTCGCTCCCTCGGTGACGCGGCGCCTGATCGCCGAGTTCGCCACCCGCATCAAGCTGCCGCCGCCCTCGCGCGATCTCGAACAGCTCACCGAGCGCGAGCGCGAGGTCATGACACTGGTCGCCGGCGGCCTGTCCAACGACGAGATCGCCGCCCGCCTCGTGGTCAGCCCGGCCACGGCCAAGACGCACGTCAGCCGCGTGCTGACCAAGCTCGGCGCGCGTGACCGCGCCCAGCTCGTCGTGCTCGCCTACGAGTCGGGAATGGTGCGGCCCGGCTGGCTCGGCTGAGCGTCGAAACCCCTGTTTCCGTCGGCCCCCGAGCGCTCAGGCGGTCGCGCTCGTCGTGGGCGCGGACGTTGAGGCGGTGCGCGCCCGCAGGATTCCCTCGACGCCTTCCAGGAAGGTCTCGCAGACCAGTTCCGGGTCGAAGAGGCAGCCGGCGGCCATCGCCCCGTCCCTGAGCATGACGAGGTGCCGGCCGGCGGCGTCGGCGGGCGCGTCGCCGACCTGTGCCAGCAGCTCCGTGACGGTGTCCAGGAACCACTGGCGGTGGGCCAGGACGGCTTGGTGGATCGGGTGGGCGGAGTCGGGATACTCGGCGACCGCGTTGAGGAAGGCGCAGCCGCGGAACCCGGGAGACCGGATTCCCTCGGCGATGGACCTGCCGACGGCCCGGACCTTGTCGACCGCCGTCCGGCTGCTTGCCCGGGCCGCGGCGACCTGACCTCGGATTCCCTGGTCGGCCTGGTCGAGATACGCGAGGACGAGTTCTTCCTTGCCCGAGAAATGCCGGTACAGCGTGGCCCGGGTCACCCGTGCCTCCGCGGCGATCCGGTCGATGCCGACGGAGTGGATCCCCTCTGCGTAAAAGATCCTGGTTGCCGTGCCGAGCAGCCGCGCTCGCGCTTCGGATGGTCCGCGACTCATGCCGGCCAGGTTAGCAAACAAACGAGGTAGAACGTTCTGTCTTGACAGTGGGCGTGCCGGCCCCCTTAGATCTCAAGTGAACAGAACGTTCTCCCTCACTTCACTGGAAGGCGCCCCATGGACACTCTCGTCGGCACCACCCCCGCCAGCGTTCTCCCCGCGGCCCTGCGGAAGCTGTACTTCCTGCGCTTCGCGTTCGCCGCCGTGTGGGCCGCTCTGCTCTTCGCGACCAGCGGCACCCTCGGCCCGCTGAGCGCGACGCTGCTGGTGGCCTATCCCCTCTTCGACGTGGCGGCCGCGGTCGTCGACGTCCGGTCCGCCAGGGCGAACGGCGGTGCGACTCCGGTCCTGTACGTGAACATCGCCATCAGCTCACTGGCGGTCATCGGCCTGGCCGTCGCCGCCACGTCCGGCGTCCCGGCCGCCCTGCGGGTCTGGGGAGCCTGGGCCATCACCTCCGGGCTCGTCCAGCTCATCGCGGGCGCCGTCCGCCGGAAACTGGGCGGCCAGTGGGCGATGATCACCAGTGGCGCCATCTCCACCGTCGCCGGCACATCGTTCTTCGGGCAGGCCGGCAGCGCCGATCCGTCGCTGAGGATCCTCGCCGGCTACGCCTTCCTCGGCGGCGTCTTCTTCCTCATCTCCGCGTTCCGGCTGAACCGCGCCGCCCGCGCACGGGCCTGACCGGGCCGAGCGGCTCGTACACACCGCGATGTACGCCACCTGCCCCGATGCACCTGGGGATGTACGCGCCATGTAGCGCGCAGCCGGACGCCCGCGCGGGATTCCCTCCGGTTGAGTGAGATCGGCCGATTTCGCCTGGCCGCACTCGACCTGGAGGGCTTCCGTTGAGCACACTGTCGCTCGCCCGGCTACTGTTCGCGATCACGGCGGGCACGCACTTCCTGTTCGTCTCCCTGACGCTGGGCCTCGCCGCGCTCGTCGCGATCACGCAGACGCGCGCGGTCGTCACGGGCGACCCGGTGCGGCTGCGGATGGTGCGCTACTGGGGCCAGCTCTATGTGATCAACTACGCGGTCGGGATCGTGACCGGACTGCTCATGGAGTTCCAGTTCGGGCTGAACTGGCCGGGTCTGACCGATCACGCGCAAGACGTGTTCGGGGCGCCGCTCGCGCTGGAGACGCTCATCGCGTTCTTCGTCGAGGCCACGTTCCTCGGCCTGTGGATCTTCGGCTGGGACCGGCTGAACCGCTACGCGCACCTCGCGGTGATCTGGGTCGTGACGCTGACCGCGTACGTCTCGGCGTACTTCGTCCTGGTCGCGAACGGCTTCCTGCGACACCCCGTCGGCTTCCTCCGCGTGGGCGGCGAGCTGCGTGTCGACAGTGCGGCCGACCTGTTCACCAACCCGGCCGCGCTGCTGCCGCTCGCCCACGTCACCGCAGGGGCCTTCCTGGTCGCCGGGTTCTTCATGGCCGCGGTCAGCGCCTGGCATCTGCGGCGCGCCCGGCCCGGCGAGCCGGTGGACCTGGAGTTCTTCCGGCGCTCGCTGCGGATCGGGCTCGTCTCCGCCGTCGTCGCCGTGGTGCCGTCGGCGGTGTTCGGCGGCCTGCAGTTCGCCGTCATCCCGGACTCCGGGGGCAAGTCCCCGCTCGGCGGGATCGCGGGCGAGCTGATGATGGCGGCCTGGCTGTGGCTGTTCTGCGTCGCGGTCGCGGCGCTGGTCAAACTGCCGTTCACCGGGTGGCTGCTGCGCGGGCGGGCGTTCCTGCGCACGGTGATGATGACCCTGCCGGTGCCGTACGCCGCGATGATGCTCGGCTGGATCTTCCGCGAGGAGGACCGGCAGCCCTGGCTGATCCAGGGGGTCCTGCGTACCAAAGACGCCGTGCGGCCGATGGGACACGGCGCGATGCTCGCCACGACGGTCGGCGTCAGTGCGCTGTTCGCCGTCCTGGCGGTCGTGAACATCGTCCTGCTGCGGCGGTTCGCCCGGCGGGGACCGGACGCGGCCGGGCTCGGCCGCCCGGCGCCCGTCCAGGACCTCGAGCCCGTTCCCTCCTTCTGAGGAGCTTCTTCCGTGGACACCCTCGCGTACGCGTTGCTCGGCTTCTTCGGCATCGGCTACTTCGTCCTGGGCGGCGCCGACATCGGCGTCGGCATGCTGCTGCCCTTCCTCGGCCGCGACCGGCGGCTGACGCTCGCAGCGATCGCGCCGTTCTTCCTCGGCAACGAGGTGTGGCTGGTCGCCACGGCCGGCCTGCTGACCGCGCTGTTCCCGGGCCTGGAGGCCGAGGTCTTCGGCCGGATCTGGGGCGCGCTCGTCGTGCTGGTCTCCGGCTGGATCGTCCGCGACATGGGCCTGTGGCTGCGCGGCCGAGGCGACGGCGCGGCCTGGCGTGCGTTCTGGGACGGGGCGACCGTGGCGGGAAGCTGGGCGGTGGCGGCGTCGTGGGGCATGGCGGTCGGGCTGCTGATGGGCGGCGGAGCGCCGCTGTTCGCGGTGACGTCGTGCGGGGTGTTCGCGCTGCACGGGGCGGTCTTCGCGGCCTTGCGCCTCGGCACGCGCACCCCGCTCGCCCACCGTCTCGTGCCGGTCGCGTTGGTGACGGGGGTGCCGTGCGCGCTCGGCG
>NZ_JBHLZP010000064.1:0-24734 GCF_042429965.1 Actinoallomurus acaciae | reverse complement strand
GCATGCCACCAAGGTGGCATGCCCCGAACACTCACGAAGCGAAATCCCCAACATGATCTAGCTATGTAGTACTAGACGAGGCCGAGGACCCGAGGACTCTCATCGCGGAACTGGTCAGACCGCTCCTGGACGTCTGCACGAACACGGGGCTTCGCCTGCTCTTGGGCACCCGTCGCCACCTTCTCCGGGACCTCGGTTCCCGCATCACCACGCTAGACCTCGACGTGGAGTACGAGGACCGGCGAGCGGTCCGTGACTACGTGCGGACGCTGTTGCGGGAAGGCGGCGCCGGCGCAGCCCTAGACCCCGACCGGCTCGCGAAGACCGCCGAAGCGATCGCCGAGGCGGCCGGGCGGTCGTTCTTGGTCGCGTCGATCACCGCGCGAATGGTGGCGGGCAGCGACGACCCGGCCAATGCCGACGATCCACAGTGGCGGAACGCACTCCCGCGGCACGCCTCCGACGCCATGCGCGAGGACCTCGACGTCAGGCTGAAGGCAGATGCGCCGAAAGCGCGCAATCTCCTGCTTCCCCTCGCCTACGCTCGTGGGGAAGGTCTCCCATGGGAGGACGTCTGGGCTTCGCTGGCCACGCTCCTCAGCGGCGAAAGATACACCGACGCTGATCTTGTCTGGCTTCTCCAATCCGCAGGCTCCTACATCTCTGAAGATCTCGACGGCGGAAGGTCCGTTTACCGTCTTCACCATGCTGCTCTGGCTGCGCATCTGCGAGAGAGCAACGGACCAGCGGCGGCCGATGATGCCTTCACCGAATTCTTTCTCGGCCAGGTGCCTCGCGACAGAGAAGGACACCGCGAGTGGGACCGGGCTCATCCGTACGCGCTGCGACACCTCGCCGAACACGCGGCGGCCGCTCGCCGGCTCGACGAACTCGTGACCGACCCCCGCTTCCTGGTCGCAGCAGATCCCGATGGCCTGCTCCCCGTTCTGCACATGACCGAACGTGAGCGCGGTCGCCAGGCCTCCCACGTGTATCAGCTGACGGCACATCGGCTCGGGCCGGTGCCTTCGGATGACGCGGCCACCGCTCTGGCCGTCACGGCGAGCATGGCCCGTGCCCGGTGGCTCGCGGACGCGATTGTCCGGCACTATTCCGTTCGTTTCGACATTCCGTGGGCTCACTGGTATTCGGCCTCCACACACCGGCGTATCACCGGCCACGCGGGTCCGGTCATGTCGGTGGCCCTTCGCCGTTTCCGAGAACGGATGATCGCCATCACCTGCGGTGACGATGGCACCGTACGCTCCTGGGACGTGGAGCGCGGCCTCCCCGCCGGAGACATCCTCGTCGGCCACACCGGCTGGGTGATGTCGGTCGCGTTCATTCCGTCACCCGACCGACTGCTCGCCGTCTCAGGGAGTTCCGATGGAACCATACGGCGCTGGGACGTTCTGGGCGGTCGGCAGATAGGACGATCGATCAGGAGCGATGCCGGATGGGTGATGTCGGTCGCGTGCGAGAGGATCGGACGGCGCACCGTCATCGCTGGCGCCTACATGGACGGGACTGTCAGGCTCTGGGACGCCGACAGCGGCACCCCGATCGGCGAACCGTTCAAAGGCCACGAAGGGCGCGTGACAGGAATCGACCTGCGCTGGGTCGATGACCGGCTCATCCTCATCAGCGGCGGCTTCGACGGCACCGTACGCAGATGGGACGTTCTCGCCAACGCGGCGATCGGTCAGCCCCTTGTCGGCCACGAGGGCGGTGTCAACGCGGTACGGTTCGGCACTTTCGAAGATCGCGTTGTCATCGTCAGTGTCAGCAGCGACGATACGGTGAGATGCTGGGATTCCGCCTCAGGAACGCCGATGGGCGAGCCGATGGTCGGCCACGGCGACCGCGTCAACGGCGTAGCGGTGGGATGGGCGGACGGCAGTCCCGTGATCGTGACCGGGAGCGATGATGGGACGGCGAGGCGATGGAGTTTCGACTCTCGTGCCGAAACGGGGCCCGCGCTCACCGGGCATCGGGAACCGGTGAACGGCGTGGCACTCGGCCGCGTCAATGGCCGGGAGGCCGCTGTCACGACAGGCGATGACGGCATGGTTCGATGCTGGGACCTCGCGGAGGGAACTCCGATTGGAGATCCCCTGGATGGTCACACCGGTGGGGTGAACGTGATCACCCGCGCGGAGCTCGACGACCGTCCGATCGTAATCAGCGGAAGCGACGACGGAACCGTGCGCCTGTGGGACCTGTATTCCGGTGATCCGTGGGGCGATCCCATCAGCGGGCACGCAGGCCCGGTCATGGCGCTGGCCATAACACGACTGAACGACTCGCCGGTCCTGGTCAGTGGTGGCAGCGACGGAACACTGAGAGTCGTGGACCTCTCCTCCACCGAGCTCATGGGTACTCCGCTCGCCAACGACGCGGGATGGGTGATGACGGTGGCACTGGGCTACGCCGCAGGTCGTCTGCTCGCTGCGGTCGGCAGCATCGACGACGGGTCGCTGCGGCTTTGGGACCTGACGTCGTTCTCCCCTTACGCCGATCCCCTTGTCGGTCACGCCGGCCCGATCATGTCCGTGGCGATCAGTCAGGACGGCGACGAGTCCCTCGCCGTAAGCGGGAGCGAAGACGGCATGTTGCGGCTGTGGGACCTCACGTCGGCAAGGGCGGCAGGCGATCCGATCAAGGCACACAACGGACGTGTCGCAACGGTGAGCATCGGCAGGATCAAGGGGCGACCTGTCGCTGTCAGCGGCGGCGACGACGGCACCGTCAAGCTGTGGGACATCGGATCGCGGCAGCAGGTCGATGTGGTGACCCGCGGACATGATGGCGCCGTCAACACGGCGCTGCTCGGCGACTGTTTCGGAAATCCGGTCGTGGTGTCGGCCGGCAGCGACGGAGTGATCCATTGCAGTGATATCGCCGAAGGACGTGCGTCATCCGTCGACGTGGGCAGCGCGGTGCTCGGCCTGGACCTCGCCGATCGGGGCCGCCTGCTCGTCGCCGCGCAGGCGGGGATCGCCTGCGTCCGCCCCCGAGAGTTCAGCGGCCTGCGCCGCGGGTGAGCCGTACCCGCGCAGCATTTCAGACGCTGCCGTCGAGGGCGCGCGCGATCGTCGTTCCGGTAAGAAGATCCGTGAGGTACGGACGCATGTCGTGGGCATGGACACCGTTGTGAAGGCGGATGTGCCCGACCCGCTCACCGAACAAGGGACGCAGGTTCTCCACCAGACACACGATGTCTCCCTCGTCCACGATGTTGGTCCACCTCGTCACCGACCCTGGCCATCGGCCTATGCGTTGGCCCGGCGAGTCGACAGAACGCGGCGGCGGATCCAGCCGCTCGAAGACAAGGTGTCTCAGTCCAAGCGGAGAACCGAGAGTGACAAAGTCGGTGACCGGCCACTGCGGATGTGCGCAGAGAATCTCGTATGCAATGACGGATCCCAGCGAGTGCCCGATCACCACTCTGGTGTCGTCGCCCACATAGGACGCGACACGGTCGCGGATCTGTGCCCGGAGGGTGGGATCGGTGAAGTAGGCCTTTACTTGTTTTAGATCACCGATCAAAAATCGTTCCGCGATGCCGCTGAAGAAGCGCGACTCACACAATGCGTACAAGGCATCCTGGACCCAGCCGGGAGTCCTTCCGAGGGCCTCCTCCTCAGGGGGAAAGACGCCCTTGTCCGTGGCCGCGGCACCCGTCCACCATGCCTCAAGAAGTGCGAGCTCATATGGGTCACTGACGTCGGCGGCATCGTAGTACGGGGCCGGGGCCAGCGTTTCGGACTTCGGCCGGTAGAGGATCCCGTAGTCCGCGAATACCGCGTCGGATGGCTGGATATCGCTTCCCGCGAAGGTGATTCCCTGCCGCAGCGAGGGGAACAACTTGGCATGAAGGTCGATATGTCCGCTGACCTGCTGACCCACGCCGTGAACAATAACGATCTTAGCCATGACCATTCCGTTGTTCGACTGAATGTCGCAGAGCCGGACGGCAGTGGCTGCCCGACCTTTCATATTAGGAGCCGTACGGGTGTCGAGCAGGCCCTCCCGGCTGGGCGGACATCTGGACATTAGCGTGTCGCAGCTCACTCCGTACAGGTGGCTCGAACGTCCCCGTGACGTGGATCGGATAGCGGTATCAGGCCAGGTCGACGGTCACGTCGCCTGACAGCAGCAGTGATAGCAACGCTCGCAACCGTCGCCTGCCGCACACGCGCCAACCGTCTCGACCTCTAGCAACTACCTGGGCCCGGATGCTGGTCTAGACGCCCACATCGGGGCCTTCGCGGCGTGCACTTAGCGTGCAATTAGCCAGGGGTCAGCAGGGGTCACTCATGCGCAGCTGCATCCGCAGGTCAGCGACGCTGAGGGCGGCTTTCGGGGTGTTGATCCCGAAAGCTGGGGGCTTCTCTCACTGCCTCCAGAGTTCCACGTCACCACCGCAACCGCATACCTCAAAGACCCTGATCACACCGGCTGATCGCCCTCGAAGCGCATGCCATTCTCGTCATATCGCCAGCAGCCGGAGTGTGTCTCCGAGCGCCAGGTCTGCGGCGCTCGTTGAGCTCGCATCACCCAGTCCCGAAGCTCCTGAAGGCCTTGGGAACGCAGCGACGAACGTACGGCCACCCGATCAGCCGAACAGACCGGATGGACATGGACATGGATGCCGACCGCGCTCGGGTGGTAGCCCTCGCCACCGAGGTTGAAGGATCGGGAGGGGACCCACCACACTGCCAGCACCACATCCGAAACTGGTCCCTCGTCGAAGCAGGGCGGTTTCACCGAAGCGTAACCCTCTCCCAACCCCTCGATCAGGTCGGTGAGAGTGACCGGCCACGACTGACCAGAACGCAGACGGCGGTTACGCGACGACATACCGCCCATCATCCCTTCCGCACCAACCGCCGAAAGGGGGAGAACGCCGAGAATGCACGGGCCGGCGGTACCGCAGGTGATCGGCAACCGGTGGCGCTGACGCCCCAAGCTGGCAGCGTGTTTTTGCCGGTCGTACAGATGATGGGCAGATACAAGGCAGGTCCCAGGGAGTCAGAGCGTCTCGCCCTCGGACGCCTTGGGCTCGCTCGGACGGCCCTCACCTATCGTCAGGGTGACGTGCCAACCGTCTTGTCCGTAGCGATCTGGGTCATCTGTCGCTTCGCTGAGCGGATTGCTCCCGGCTCCAACAGGAGCACAGTGAAGGCCGCGATGTGCCAGTAGCGGTCACCGCTAAGTTCCTCGTCCACAACGAGGCCGTCGATCCCCGCAGCCCTCAGCGCGCCCTCGGCGACCTTCGGACGATCACCCGGGCGTCCACCGGCTGCCGGCTCAGGGGGCGACTCCCTGGAACCCCCGCGGTGAGGGGCTCCGCCCCACGGGTCGCTGTCTCAAGAGGGTCTCTCTCGGCTTGAGATTGCCGAGTTGTCATCGCGTCCTCGCATGGTCGGGATGCGGCGGGCGGCGATTCGGGTGGGATCGGGCCAGCGTACGTCGGCGGCCCAGCCCAGCCGCTCCAGGATCCGGATGATCCAGGCGCTCGGATCCGCCTGCCCGCGCAGTACCCCGTGTCGTGCCGAGGTGGGCTCGGCGTGGTGAAGGTTGTGCCACGACTCCCCGAACGAGGGCAGTGACAGCCACCACACGTTGGTCGACCGGTCTCGTGAGGCGAACTGGCGCTTGCCGAACAGGTGGCAGATCGAGTTGACCGACCACGTCACGTGGTGCAGCAGCGCGACCCGTACGAGACTCCCCCACAGGAACGCGGTGAGCGCGCCCTGCCACGACCACGTCGCCGCACCGCCGATGACCGGGGCGGCCAGCAGGGACACGGCGACCCACAGGGGAAACCAGCGGGAGATCCGGGCCACGTCCCGGTCGGCGAGCAGGTCCGGCGCGTACTGCGGCAGCGGCGTCTGGTTCACGTCGAACATCCAACCGACGTGCGCGTGCCAGAATCCCTTGGCCAGCGCCAGTCCCGAGTCGCCGTACTTCCAGGGCGAGTGCGGATCACCCTCCCGGTCGGAGAACCGATGGTGCTTACGATGGTCGGCGACCCAGCGGACCGGCGGGCCCTCGATGGCCATACTGCCGGCGATCGCGAGCGCGATGCGCAACGGCCGCGCCGCCTTGAACGAACCGTGCGTGAAGTGCCGGTGGTACCCCACCGTGATGCCGAGCCCGGTGATGACGTACAGGACCACCGCGATCACGACGTCACGCCAGCCCAGCCCCCACCCCCACGCCACCGGAACGGCGGCGGCGAGAGCCAGGGACGGCACAAGGATGAACAACCCCAGCAGCAGACGCTGCCACCGGCTCTGCCGGTCCTCGCTCACCGCACCCGACGGTGGCGGATCAAAAAGATCTTCAAACGGAGAACTGCTGGCCGATGACACTTCGAAGGCCCCCTTCGCCGAGACGGAAAACCAGAGTCAAGATCATCGGCTGACACCGTGTTACCGCCAGAGGCGGCAGTCTCTGGATACGAGGACCTTGGCCCCTTGCCGTCCGGGCGGCGCGACCGCCTCACCAAGGGGACCGCCGCCGAGACGGGCGACGCCTCTGGCGCGCAACTAGCCAGGGCGAACCGAGGGCAATAGGGGTCACTCACGGACCATCGCAGCCGCAGGTCAGGGCCGCTAAGGGCCGATATCCATTTAATTCCCAAGCGCTTCAACTCCACGCCGCCGGTCATCGCCGCCGTGCCCCGCAACGCCTCATGTCGGGCGATCGAGCCGTCTAGACTCCAGGGCATGGATCTCAAAGAGGCGTCGTACATGGTCCTTAGCGAATCCGCCCCATATGCGGAGCTGCGAAACGTCGCCCAAGCCGTGTATGACGACTTCTCTGCCGGTCGCGAAGTCCCCTACGTCGCCCTCAAGGGCATTCTCACCGAGGCCAGCCGTAAAGGCGTACTGGGCAAACTCAAGCAGAGGTACGGCTACGACACGTTCTACGACATGGTCATCGTGCTCGGCCGTGAGACGGATCGCCAGCGGACCATCGCCGGAGATCTGCCCGCCAGAAGGCGCTCGGACGCCCGATAGAACAAACGCCTCCGACGGGGCTCTCCGACCGGTTCAGGTGCAGGTCAGGCAGGCAACCGGCAGGAACTGCACTACCGGGTGCGCAGGCGTCGCAGAGCAGTGACCGAAGAGTTCCCGACGCAGAACCCTGCCGACGCCTCTGATCCAAAGAAGCCAGGGAGAGAACGCGTCGACCTGGCCGACGACCGTGCGGTACGGGAACATTTCCGCGGTTCTACTGTTGCGCCCCCTGGTGGCAGCCCAGGTGACGCCGTGGTGCACGGTAAGCGAGCAGCACTCATCCCTGCGCGGTCGTCAGGGGTGGGGCAGCGCAGCGAAATCCACCGCGTCCAGGCTGGCGGCGAGTTCGGCGGCCGCCTCCCGGATGCGGGCCGGAAGGCCGGCGTCGTTCGGCCGGTCGATCCAGCGCTCGAACGCGGTGCGGAAGATGGCGACACCGACCTGCGCGAGCAGCGTCGCCTCCGATTCCGGGGTGCCTCGGTCCCGCAACGCGTCCGCCACCGCGTCGGTCACGGCGGCGAACTTGGTCCGTCCCCGTTCCTGTAGCTCCGGGCTGGCCCGGACGACCGCGCGCCGTTGCACGGCGAGCGGGGCCTGGTCGGCCAGCCCGCCGGCGACGTCCACGAGAGCGGCCAGGAGGGCCTCGAAGGACGAGAGGGTGTCGTCGGCGTGACGGACGGAGTGGGCGAGAACGGCCGGAAGTCGTTCTGATCCGGCGAACAGCACGTCCCGCTTGTCGGTGAAGTAACGGGAGAACGAGCGCCGGGTCAGCCCGGCCCGCCCGGTGATCTGCGCGACGGTGACGTTCTCGTACCCGTGCTCGAGGAACAGCTCCAGCGCTGCCTCGCGGAGCCGGTCTTCGGCGCATGGGTCCCATCGCGGCATGACCATCATCATAACGGTGATGACTCACTGAGTCATCGTCGCTGCTATGGTGATGACTCAGTGAGTCGTCACCGTTCGAGCATAGGAGTAGCGCCATGGCTCTTTCAGGCCAGCGCGTCGTCATCATCGGCGGCAGTTCAGGAATGGGGCTGGCCACGGCCCGCGCCGCAGCGGCGGCCGGGGCGGCGGTCACGATCGCGTCGAGCGACCAGGGACGTCTGAAGGCCGCACTCGCGGAGCTGCCGGACACCTGTGACAGCTCCGTCGTCGACACCCGCGACGAGGCTGACGTCGCGGCCCTGTTCGCCCGCGTCGGCGAGCTCGACCATGTGGTCTACACGGCCGGTGACACGGTGCGCCCGCAGCCGCTGGCAGACCTGCCGCTCGACGCCGCCCGGGAGCTGTTCGAGGTCCGCTTCTGGGGAGCCGTCGCCGCGGTCAAGCACGCGGCGCGACGCGTCCGACCGGGAGGCTCGATCGTGCTGACGTCCGGGACCGTCGCTGTTCGCCCCGCACCCGGTGCGGCGCTCGCGGCCGGCGCCGCCGCCGCGACAGAGGGCCTGACGCGAGGGTTGGCCGCCGAGCTCGCCCCGATCCGCGTCAACGCGGTCCGGCCGGGAGCAGTTCGGACGCCGCTGTGGGACCCGGTTCCGGAGGCGCAGCGTACGGCGCTGTTCGCGACCCTCGCCGACCGGACGCTCACCAAGTCGATCGGGGAAGCGGACCAGATCGCCGCGGCACACCTGTACCTGATGGAGAACCACTTCGTCACCGGAACCGTACTCACTGTTGACGGAGGCGGCGTCCTCGCCGGGAGCTAGGGTCTGGACCGACGCAGCGATAGTGAGCGGGATCGGCGGGTGGGAGGTCGTCGCGTGCGGTGGTCGTACGGGATCGGGTGGCGGTGACGGCGCAGACGGCCTTCCTCATGCCGGCCGATCGGATGCACTCAAGAGCGGCTTCACCGGGATCGGGGCCACAACCTCGTCCGCAGTTCGGTGGCGGCCTCGCCGAGAAGGAGCGAGCGGATCAGCAGTTCGACCATCACACAGTCGAATTCGTCGGAGCGAGAGCGATAGCGACTCTCGTCGGACTCGACGACACCCTCAGCGATGCGAACGCCACCGTCGGCGCCGACGAAGGACACCTCATAGATGCCGTACCCGGTCCAGCTTCGGTGCATGAACAGCTTGCCGCCTTCGACGAAGATGTCCCACTTCTCGTCCATGTCAGGCGCCTGCCGGCCGAGACAGATGCGTTCCCACTCCTCGTGCGACCAGACTCGCTCCGGCACAGCAGGCAAAGGCCGTGGAGACAAGATCGGGAAAACCCGGACGCCCAGACTCGACCTCGTAACGCGCTCGCCAGATGACACAGAGGGAATCGTCCCTCATTTCCGCCTCCCGCGCAGAACTCAGGACGGCCGCCGCAGTTGAACTGAGTGGGGGATTAAGCACCGCCCTACAGTGAGGCGTGGCCGACGACTGGACCGAAGACGAATACGTCGAGTATCTGCACGGCGAGCGCCGGAGCTTCGCGTGGGTGCTGCAACGGTACGGCGGCCTCACGCCGGTCGAGGCCGCGAACGCGGCGCTGAAGCGCTATCCCTACGAGGCGAGCGATGCGCCGTTTCGCGGACTCATCTTCCACGACCATTCATGGCACTGGGCGATGCTCGCGATCCACGGAGACGACTACACCGTGGAGCACCCAGAGCTGGTCGACCCACCGCCCGAGTACGACGCCCTCCGCTGATACGCGACGGGAACACACCCGAGCCTCGCCCGGGAGGCGATGACGAGGGGTTCCCGGTACGGCCGGAGCTGTGGCCGCAGGTGATCGAGATACTGTCACCTCCCGAACCCGACCTGCACTGCTGGGCCACGCCGCCTTACTCAGCCGACGTCGGCTGTTGCCGGGGCCGGGACAACAACGGCGCCAGGGCGGCGGTGACGACGCTGACCGCGGCGACGACGTAGAAGGCGACGCGGTAGCCGTCGACGATCGCCGTAGAGCCGCTGTCCCGGCTGTGGCCGGTGACACTGGCGGCGACGGTGACCAGAGCGGCCAGACCGAGCGCCGCGCCGAGCTGGCGGCATGTGTTGATCAGGCCGGAGGCGACGCCGGCGTTGCGCGGGTCGACACCGGCGGTGGCCGCGACGATCGCCGGCATCATCATCACGCTCGTACCGGCCCCCACGATCAGGGTGGGAAGCAGCACGTGGCCGACGTAGCCGGAATGGGTCGGCAGCCGGCCGAGCCATGCCAGCCCGACCGCCGCGACCAGGCCTCCGGCCAAGACCAGAGGGCGCGGGCCGACGGTGGGAATCAGCTTCTGCGAGGCGAGGACGCCGATGCTGATCACGGATGTCATCGGCAGCAGCGACAGCCCGGCGCGCAGCGCGCTTTCGCCCAGTACCTGCTGGAGATAGAGCGAAACGAAGAACGGCGGTGCGGTGATCGCGACGCCCATGCACAGGGTGAGGAGGTTGCCCATCCGGACGTTGTGAATCGAGAAGATCTCCAGCGGGATCAGCGGTTCGTCGGTGCGGCGTTCGATGACCACGAACGCGGCGAGCAGCGCGACGCCGGCGACGAGGGCGGTGAGGACCCGACCCGAGCCCCAGCCGTCGTCGGGGGCGGCCGAGACGCCGTAGACGATCGCGGCGGCGGCAAGAGTGACCGTGATCGCGCCGGGGACGTCGGTACGGGCACGGCCCTTCGAGGTGCCGGAGGGCGCGAGGCAGACGAGGCTGGAGATGAGCAGGCCGGCGCCGATGGGGACGTTGACCAGCATCACCCAGCGCCAGCTCACCGAGGCGAGCAGGCCGCCGAGCACGATGCCGGCGGCTCCCGCGCTGGAGGCCGCGACTCCCCACCACGTCATCGCCCGTGTGCGCTGGGCGGGCTCGATGTGACTGGCGGTGATCAGGCTGAGGCTGGAGGGGGCGAGCGCGGCAGCACCGGCTCCCTGAATCAGGCGTGCCGCCAGCAGCATCCAGCCCTCCTGGGCAAGACCGCCGAACAGACTGGCGGCGGAGAAGACGACCAGTCCGATCTGGAAGACGCGGCGGCGGCCGAAGATGTCGCCGGCGCGTGAGGCGAGGAGCAGCAGACCGCCGAAGGCGACGAGGTAACCGTTGACGACCCACTGCTGCGCATCGACGGACAGGCCGAGCCCGGACTTCATCGACGGCAGGGCGACGTTCACGATGCTCGAGTCGAGCACCACCATGAACTGCGCGACGCACGCGATCGCGGCGACGGCCGCCAGACCCACTCCCGGCCTGGCGACCTCCTGCGGCACATGACGTGGGGAGGACGTGGCCACACCTTTGGACGGCGATTGTTCGTACGGCATCTGGAGTGCCTCCACTCGATGTCGGATAGCCTGTCCGGCAAGTGTAGAGCATTGCCGGATAAGCTATCCGGCAATGCCTCGGCGGTGCCGGATAGGGTGTCCTTTCGGGGACGGCAGAGACGGACGGCCCCGGCGAGGGCAAGACCGCCGAGGGCCCGGCGTGGTACGAGGCGCCACGGCACTGGAGGAGGACGATGGCGTCGGGCAAGACCTCTTTCCCGAACCGGCGGGCGGCCGCCGAGCGCAACCGCGAAAAGATCCTCACCGCTGCGCGGGCCGCCTTCGCCGATCCCGCCGCGGAAATCTCGATGGCGGAGATCGCACGACGCTCCGGTGTCGGAATGGCCACCCTCTACCGCAACTTTCCCGGGCGGCAGGAACTCCTGGAAGCCCTCTACGCCGACGAGGTCGACGAACTGTGCGCCGCCGCCCGGGTTGAAGACGGACAGACGCCAGGCGCCGCCTTGATCGCGTGGCTGCGCCTGCAGTTCGCCTTCATCCCCAACAAGCGCCTCATCGTGGCCGAACTCCTGGAGCACACCGACCGCGACGACATCCGAAGCCACCGCGCGCGGGCGATAGAGGCCGGCAGACCACTGCTGTCCGCGGCGCAGGAAGCCCGCGAGATCCGCGACGATCTCACCCTTGAACAGATCTTCGACATCATCATCGCCATCGCGAAGATCAACGGCCCCCCGGACCATCTGGAGCCGATCTTCGAAACCATGCTCGACGGCCTCCGCCGCACGGCCGAACCCGAGAGCACGGCACACCGATAGCCAGGCGCCGTGGCCCAGCCCCGACGGCGGCCAGAGCCGAACGATCCTGGGCCGATCAAACGCGGCGTTATCGATGACGACTTCCGCCAGCCGCAGAGGAAGCCTTCCCGTCCGATATCCGGCTCACAGGGTTGGGTCTTCACCTGCGAGAGTGGGCCGACGATGACCTGCCGGTGATGGTCGGGCTTTTCGACGATCCGCAGTTCTACCAGTGGACGCCTTTGGCCTCTCCGTTCGATCTGTCGGCCGCACAGGCGTACTTGTCCAGGGCGCGGGAACAACGCGACGCCGGCCGTGTCGTCCAACTTGCGGTCACCACGGACGGACACGCGGCGATGGGCGAGGTCCTGCTGATCCACCGGGAAGAGGGCGGCAGACACGCGGCAGAAATCGCGTACGGAATCGGAGCCGAGTACAGACGCCGGCGTTTGGCCGCGCGGGCCGTCGAACTCTTGACTCGGTACGCCCATGACACGCTGGCGTTCGACCGGGTGATTCTGCGCATCGACCCCGGGAACACGGCCAGCGAAGCCGTCGCCCGGACCACGGGATTCCACCTCACCGACGAAGAACCCGTCGTCCGCGAACGCCCCAACGGCCGGAGCGTGCGCCTGCGTACATGGGCTTACCGATCTGAGAAGTAAGAAGGTCTCCTTGGCTCGCTGACGGTGCGGCTGCCGAACGGCGTGGCGGCGTTGCATGCGGCGTGTGCCCTGCCGGGCCGATGGGCAACTGGATCGTCAGTGGCAGGATGCGGGCATGGACGCGATTCTGCGCGCCGCCGGTGCGGTGACGGGTGCCGAGTTGACCGACCCGGTCGACCTCGGGGGCAGTGCACGCAGTGTCGTGTTGCGTTGCAGGCCCGCCACGGGCGGCAGCGTCATCGTCAAGGCCTTCAGCACCACCGATCCAGAGGCGCTGCGTGCGTTCACCGCGGAGGCGGCCGGATTATCGCTGGGGCTGGCCGGTCCGAAGCTGCTCGGCGTGGACGCCGGGTTCCCGTTGTTCGTGATGGAGGATCTCGGGGACGTGCCGACGCTGGCGGACGCGCTGCTCGGCGACGATCCGGAGGTCGCCGCGCAGGGGCTGTCGGCGTGGGCCCGAGGTCTCGGACGACTGGCCGCGGAGTCGGTGCACCGGCGCGCCGAACTGTCGCGGCTGTGGGCCCGATACGACACGGGCATGGCGTCGCCGGAGGACGAGTCGTGGGTCGCGCGGAATGCCGAGGCGCTGCCGGCGGCACTCGCCGGGGCCGGACTCGCCGTGCCGCCGGGATTGGCCGAAGAGCTGGCACTGATCGGGCGGGCAGCCGGGGAGTATCCGGCCTTCACCCCAGGTGACACCTGCCCCGACAACGGCTTGCTCACTCCGACGGGCCTGCGACTGATCGATTTCGAGGCCGCCGGTTATCAGTCGGTGTTCCTGACGGCCGCGTACTGCCGGATGCCGTTCTCTAGTTGCTGGTGCGTCTTCAGCCTGCCGGCCGGGCTGGCGGAGGAGATCGAGCAGCTCTATCGCAGTGAGGTCGTCGAGGCGTACCCGGCGTTGGCCGATGACACGGTGTGGCACGCCGGGATGCGACAGGCCGTCGCGGCGTGGACGGCGACCTCGACGGCGCGGCTGTTGCCTCGCATAGGCGAGGACGGGCCGTTGCACCGGACCAGGCGGCCGGTCCCGACGAGGCGTCAGGTCCTGAGGCACCGCTGGATGCTGGCGAGCACGGTGGAGGAGCTTCCGGCCATCGCGGAGACGATGCGCCTGCTGCTGCGCGAGGTGGCCGAAGGATGGGATGTCGGTCCCCTGCCCGGGTACCCCGCCTTCACCCGGCGAGGCGATCCACGCGGACAACGGCGTACGGCTTGACTCCTTCAAGGAGGCGGTCAGCGGATGCCGGCGGTCCTGTTGCCGCTGACCGTTCGGATCGGATCGGTGGGCGGCACGACCGTCGCGGTGACCTGTCCGACGCGTTGCAGTTCCAGTAGCAGCGATCTGGCTTCGCTCAGCAGTGTCTGCTGGCGCTCGATGCGGCCTATCTGCTCATCGATGCGCTCTTGGGCGCGCGCGCAGTACACGACCTCGGACGTGTCCGCGCTCGGCAGCATCACGACGATGTCGGTGATGTCCAGTCCGACCCGCAACAACAGTTTGATCTTCGCGATCTGGGCGACCGCGCTCGCGTCGAAGTCGCGATACCCGCGGCTGTCGCGTCGGGACGACAGCAGCCCCGCCGATTCGTAGTACCTGATCGAACGCGGACTCGCTCCGGACCGCCGCGACAGCTCACCGATCCGCATCGCGGCCTCCCCGCTTCCCGATCCGCCTGTCCCTCGCAACGGTAGCGACGCCGTGGTTCTTCCGGGTTTGAGGTGACATCGATGTCAATCGTTAGCGTCCCCGTTCCACCACCCGCCACGGTCGCGAAGGAGGGGATCGCCCGTGTCCGAGAGCGTTCGGTCCAACAGAGTCATGTTGCTGGCGCTGACCTGCGTCGGTCAGTTCATGGTGCTGCTCGACAACACCATCGTCGGTGCGGCACTACCCACCATGCAGGTCAGCTTGCGCACCACCTTGACCGGTCTGCAGTGGATCGTGGACGCCTACGTGCTCGTGGTCGCGATGCTGCTGTTGGCCGGTGGTGTGCTCGCCGACCGTGTCGGTCGCAAGCGCGTCTTCCTGACCGGCGTGGCGGTGTTCACGCTGGCTTCGCTGTTGTGCAGTGTCGCCCCGACGCTCGGCTGGCTGGTCGCCGCGCGCGTCCTGCAAGGCGTCGGGGCCGCGGCGCTGAGTCCCGCGTCCCTCGCCTTGCTGGCCTCGGCGTACCCGCAACCGCAGGAACGGGTGAAGGCCATCGGGCTGTGGGCGGGCCTGAGCGGCGTCGGAATGGCCGCCGGCCCGGTGGCGGGCGGCATCCTCACCGACACGTTCGGCTGGCCCAGCATCTTCCTGGTCAATGTGCCGATCGGAGTGATATCGCTGCTGGCCGGCCGGCGAGTGCTGAGCGAGTCTCGCAACCCGGCGGCGCCCAGGTTCGACCTCGCCGGGCAGGCACTGTCGATCCTCGGCGTCGGCGCGCTGACCTTCGGCCTCATCGCGGCGGGCGACCACGGGTGGACCTCACCGATGATCCTCGGCGGTTTCGCCGCGGCCGCCGTGCTGCTCGCGCTGTTCGTCGCCGTCGAGGCGCGCGTGGCGACACCGATGCTGCCGCTCCGGCTGTTCCGTCAGCGGCTGTTCGTCGTATCCAACACCGCCATGGTGGTGGTCGGGTTCAGCCTGATGGGCTCGGCGTTCTTCTTCTCCCAATTCTTCGTCTTCGTTCAAGGACGTTCGGTGCTGTGGGCCGGTGTCCAGACCCTGCCGTGTTCGCTGGCCATGGTGATCACCGGCCCGTACGCCGGTCGCATCGCCGCCCGATTCGGCTTCCGGGCCGTCGTCACCGCCGGACTGGCCCTCGCGGCGACCGGGCTCCTGACGCTGTCCGCGGTCCATCACGCCACCGGGTACGGCACCGTGTGGTGGCGGCTGACCATCGTCGGCGTCGGCTTCGGCCTGGCGATGTCACCGCTGACCGGCGCGACCGTGTCCTCGGTCGACCCGCAGGACGGCGGCCTGGCGTCCGGCGTCAGCAGCACCGCCCGGCAGATCGGCGCCATCCTGGGAGTCGCGGTGCTCGGTGCGATCGTCCGCACCCGGCAGACCCGCGGTGCCACCTTCGAGACCGGGCTCGACACGGCGTTCCTCGCGGCAGGCATCGTCACCGCGGCCGGCGCCGTCCTGACGGGCCTGTGGCTCGTCAGGAGACACCCTGCCGGACCGCCCGCACCCCCGCGGACACTTCGCGACGTACTTGAACGGTGACCTGTCCGCACCGGTCGAGCACCGCTGCGACTGGTACAACCTCTGGGCCGCCACGGCGGCGCTGCCGATCCTGGACGGCCCGCTGGTCGCCTGACGCGGGGAGCGGCGGGTCCCGATCGCAAGGCGCGTCGCCCGACCACGCCTCCGATGTGCACGATCACGGCTGAGAATGAATTTCGGGGCGAAAGGCGTAGACCGTGGGGCCCTCCTTCAGGACGTGCCAGTCGCTCGCGCAGAGGGTATCGGTCTTGGACTCCTGCCCCTCGGGCCACCACGAGGCGGTCAGCGTCGCCGGCGTACGGGAGGCGGCGGCGCGGCGACAGGCCTTGAGCGCCGTGGAGTCGTCGAGCGTGAAGCGGAGAATGCGCTCCGAACCCGTGGTGCGGATGGCCTCCGAGACCGAGCGCGCCCGGTCCGGTCATGCTCCCGAGTGAACCGTTCCCGGGTGTGGTCGGGCGTCCGTCGCGCGGCCACTGTGGATCAGCCGGAGGAACGACCGCGAATGCGCTTCAGGTCGTACGCGGCGCGAGACGCGGAGGCCTGACTCAGCTGAAGAGGTAGTGACCGCAGCTCGGCCACTGGCCCTGCCAGCGGCCGCCCACCCTGTTGTACAGGAGCTGGGCGCGGTAGGTCTGCTCGGCCGCGGAGGCCTGGCTCGGGAGGCCCGAGCCGCCGACGGTCGCCCACGACTGCTGGTTGAACTGGTACAGCCCGTAGTAGCCGGACGGGTTGACCGCGCGGGGGTTGCCGCCCGACTCGCACTTCGCCAGGGCGCTCCAGTTGAGCCGGGCGGCGGAGCCGGCGCCCGTCGGCTGCGGCCCGACGGCGACGATCTGTGACACCGGCTTGCGTTTGATCTTCTGGGCGATGACGGCCTTGACCTTCTTGCCGTGTCGCTTGACGTACGCGACCTGTACCTGCTTGAGGCCCGTGCGGCCCTTCCGCATCACCTTCTGGCTGTACGCGGGGACCTTGCTGCTCTTCTTCCGCACGATCGGCGCCGGGATCTTGATGACCTTGGTCACGGGGTCGGACAGCAGGTGGAGGACCTTGACGGTCGCGGCCGGTGCCGCGTCGGCGGGCGGGGTCACCAGGTCGTGCGGGCCGAGCTGCACGCCCACCTGGGCGAGCACCGCGCGTACGGTCCCGGCCGTGGTCATGGTCTCGGCGGTCTTCTTGTGATCGACCACCACGACGACCTTCCGCGGTGTGGGCGTCGGTCGGGGGATGTCCGCGGCCTTCGCGTCGTCCGGCTTCGACGACCCGCATCCGGTGGCGGCGACCGCGAGCATCGCGAGACTGGTGATGATCACGGAAAGGCGCACGATTCCTCCTGCGTATCGGCAGCCCCCCGCGTACCGACCAGCAAATTTAGCGGAGCAAATGACGCCTTTCCCGGCGAACACGAAACTTCCTCTGCCCACCTGAAGTGTCCGGACCCGGGCAGGTCAATTCGGACCGGCTGGGGCTGACACCCTCATCCGCCTTCGAACTCGTGGCCTTCCCACGTGGAAAAGAGTGAACGACCGCCGGCCCCCACCCGTACGGTGACCGGATGCGGAAGGGTTCACGAACCGAATGCCGTCGTCTCGGACGAGGAGTTCGAGGATGACCGGAGCGATGGAGGCGCGGCGGTACGTCTTCCTCGACCCGGACGGGACGCAGGGGCGGGACTGGCTGTACGTCATCGTCCGCGCTTCCACGGGGATCTGCTACGAGCAGCAGTACGGCGGGACGGCGACCCGGTCGGGTCACGTCGAGGGGTATCTGGTTCCGGTGCGAAGCGACCCGGCGCTGGCCGAGCTCCGTACGTTCTTCGAACGTCATCTTCGAGGAGCCGGTGCGGAGGGGCGGTCCTGGCCGGAGGACGATGTGCGACGGCTCCGCGGTGCGGTGGCGAAGGTCGTCTTCTGGGAGTCGGCCGCCGAGCCGGAGGGTGTGGACGGCCGTGGTCCGCGAACGCTGGAGCTGGACGCGAGCCGGCTCGGCGACCTGGACGAGGCGTGGGTTCCGGTCCTCACCGCCGACGGCCCCGGCGTCCTGGTCTGGCAGAACTCCGACTAGGGCTCCATGTCACATTCGACCGGGTGCTCATCGTCTAGTCCATAGGAGCGAAAGACGTGGAGGGCGCCGTGCCGGATGAGGACAGGAAGCGAGCAGCGTACCGAGCCCTGGTGGATCGCGTGCTGAACGGGGCGGGCAGGGCGTCCGCGGAGCAGCGAGCGCGGGCCTTCGCGGGCGGCGGCCTCTCCCCGCCGTTGGACGCGCTGATCGGCAAGGTCGCCGACAGCCCGGCGCAGGTCACCGAGGCCGACCTGGCCGCGGCGAAGGCCTCGGGCTGCACCGAGGACCAGCTCTTCGAGCTGGTGGTGTGCGCCGCGGTCGGCCGGTCCGCCCGGCTGTACGACGCCGGGCTGGTGGCCCTGGCCGAAGCGACCGCCGAGGGGAGACCGGATCATGCGACTTGACATCCTCGACCACGGCTACCGCCCCGGAACCAAGCTGCTGTTCGCGCTCATCCGGCTGTTCTCCGGGCACCCGGTACCGGACGCCGCCAAGCTGGTCTTCTACCGGCCCGACTTCTACGGCGACCGGGCCAAGGAGTTCATCCACGAGGCGATGCGCGGGCCGTCCGCCTGGTCGGTGGGTGACCGGGAGCTGATGGCGGCCTACGTGTCCCAGGTGAACGAGTCCGCGTTCTGCGTCGGCGCGCACACCGCGACCGCGAGCCGGGCGTACCAGGATGGGTCGCTGGTCGCGGCGGTGCTGGCCGACCTGGAGTCGGCTCCCGTCGCCGAGCCGCTGCGGGCAACGCTGCGGATGCTCGGCAGGCTGACCCGGGAGGGAAGGGTCGGCACCGGGGACATGCGGGAGGTGCTGGCCGCCGGTGTCTCGCCCGAGCAGGTCCGGGACGCGCTCGCGGTCTGCACGGCCTTCAACACCACCGACCGGCTCGCCGACGCCTTCGGCTTCGAGCTGCTCAGCCCCGAGGGTTTCGAGGCGGGAGCCAAGTATCTGCTCAAACGGGGTTACCGGTAGCGGCGGGGCCCGGTCGCCGAGGTCGGCGGCCGGGCTCCGGCGTCGTTACTCCGCCGCCGCGGGCTCCGGCTCGCCCTTGATGGAGCGGATCAGCAGCTGGGACACGTCGACCACCTCGAGGGAGTCCTTCGCGCCGCCCGAGGACTTCTTCTCGTTGATCGCGTCGCCGAGCATCACCAGGCAGAACGGGCAGGCCGTGGACACGGTGTCCGGGTCGGTCTCCAGGGCCTCGTCGACGCGTTCGGTGTTGATGCGCTTGCCGATGCGCTCTTCCATCCACATGCGGGCGCCGCCGGCGCCGCAGCAGAAGCCGCGGTCCTTGCAGCGGTGCATCTCCTGGGTCTGGACGCCCGGGACCTTGGCCATGATGTCGCGGGGCTGGGAGTAGACCTTGTTGTGCCGGCCCAGGAAGCACGGGTCGTGGTAGGTGATCTTCTCCTCGACCGGCGTGACCGGGGTGAGCCTGCCGGTCTCCACCAGGTGGGACAGCAGCTGGGTGTGGTGCACGACCTCGTACGTGCCGCCGAGCTGCGGGTACTCGTTGGACAGCGTGTTGAAGCAGTGCGGGCAGGTGGCGACGATCTTCTTGACGCCGGCGTCGTTGAGGGTCTCGATGTTCTGCTGGGCGAGCATCTGGAAGATGAACTCCATGCCGAGCCGCCTGGCCGGGTCGCCGGTGCAGGCCTCCATCAGGCCGAGGACGGCGAACTTCACACCCGCGATGTGCAGCAGCTCCGCGACGGCCTTGGTGGTCTTCTTCGCCCGGTCCTCCAGGGCGCCCGCGCAGCCGACCCAGAACAGGTATTCGGTGTCCTCGGGCAGCTTGTCCTCGACCATCGGCACCTCGAAGGCGAGCTCCTCGATCCACTCGGCGCGCTTCATCTCGGACATGCCCCACGGGTTGCCCTTGTTCTCCAGGTTCTTCAGCATGACGCCGGCCTCCGACGGGAAGCTCGACTCGATCATGACCTGGTAGCGGCGCATGTCGACGATGTGGTCGATGTGCTCGATGTCCACCGGGCACTGCTCGACGCAGGCGCCGCAGTTGGTGCAGGACCACAGCACGTCGGGGTCGATGACGCCCATGGACTCGGCGTCGCCGACGAGCGGGCGGCCGGCCTCCTTGAGCACGTCCTCGGGCAGGTTGTCGCGCTCGTCCTCGGCGGCGAGGATGTACGGCGCCTTGGCCAGGGCGTGGTCGCGCAGGTCCATGATGAGCGTCTTGGGCGACAGCGGCTTGCCGGTGTTCCACGCGGGGCACTGCGACTGGCACCGGCCGCACTCGGTGCAGGAGGCGAAGTCGAGGAAGCCCTTCCAGGTGAAGTCCTCGATCTTGCCGCGGCCGAAGGTGTCCTCGTCGGGGTCGGCCTCTTCGAAGTCGATCGGCTTGCCGTCGCTCATCATCGGCGGCACCGGGCCGAGCGCGTCGGGACGGCGCTTGAACATGACGTTGAGCGGCGCCAGGAAGATGTGCAGGTGCTTGGAGTTCAGCACGATGATCAGGAAGATCAGCATGACGCCGATGTGCAACAGCAGGCCGACCGACTCCAGCGCCTCGTTGACGTTGTGACCGGCCGGCTTGAGCGCGCTGCCCACCAGGTGGGACATGAAGGCGCCGTCGCCGTACGGGAAGTTGCCCGTGGCGACGCCCGCGCCGCGGAACAGGAACATCGTCCACACGACGTTGAAGATCATGAACAGGACGAGCCAGGCGCCGCCCAGGTGGGAGCCCTTGAACCGCGACCTGCGGTCGAGGCGCTTCGGGGAGTTCTTCAGCCGGATGACGGTGAAGACCACCAGGCCGAGGAAGGCGGCGACGGCGATGAAGTCCTGCAGGAAGCCGAGCGCGTCCCACCTGCCGACGACGGGGATGTGGAAGTCGAGGCCGGTGAGCAGCGCGCCGTACGCCTCGATGTAGACGGTGATCAGGATGATGAACGCCCACATCACGAAGAAGTGGGCGAGCCCGGGCACGGTCCACTTGAGCAGTTTGCGCTGCCCGAGGACCTCCACGACCTGGCCCTTGACCTCGTCGCCGACGTTGTCCTTGGCCGACGCCAGCCGGTCGGGCGCGGGCTGGCCGCTCATCGCCACGCGGTAGAGGAACCGGACCCGCCGCACGGCGAGCGCCAGCGCCACCACGGTGGCCGCGAGCCCGATGATCAACCTGATAACCACGTTTCCGTCCTTCCGGTACGGCCTGGTTGCGGCGCTGTGCAGTCAGCGTATGGCCGGCGACTGACAGCCACGGACAACGATCCGCATACTACCGATCAGTAGCTTATGCGCCAGCCCCCAGAACCTTGAACCGGACGTACGGCACCGAAAGCGACAGGTCAGATCGGTTCCGCGCAGACACTTCCCGGGGACCGAGGGAAGCGGGGGTCAGCCGCCGTACGTGGTGTTCGTCCAGCCCATGGTCAGGTAGATCTCGCTGTGGGCGATGGCACCCGGCTTCATCCCCGTCGTGTCCACGCTCGGGAGCGGCGGCTTGCCCGGCGTGGGCCGAACCCGCTTGCCGCCGTTGCCCTTCACGAGGATGAGCCGGGTTTCGAGCGGCACGTACGTCACCGGGTCGAGCAGCAGCTCGTTGTCGTAGACGTTCTCGCTCTGCGTCATCCGCCCGGCCAGGACGATCGCGGGACGCCCCGTTGAGTCCCGTGCTGTGCCGAGGCTGCGGACACCGGGGACACCGGCGAGCACGCGGAACACCGCGGACCGCAGCTGCGGCGAGGAGGGGGCCGGCAGGAAGTGCCCGGCCGCGGTCAGCAGGGAGCTCGACCCACCGTTCATGGCGTCCGCGAGCAGGTATTTCTTGAGCGCCTGCGGGTCATCGGCCATGGCCTCCCGCTCCTTGCCGGTCGGTGGCATCGGCGGGCACGCCCCACGCCCGGCGCACGGGACGGCCTCGCGCGCTTCGGCCTGCCTCTGCTCCCGCTTGTCCGCCGGTGTGTATCGGGACAGCCTCCAGGGCTGTGACCTGGCGGACTGCCTGACACCTCCGACGGCGGAGAGCACCGTCCAGGTCGCCGGGGACCCCGCACGCCTCCACGCCGCGCGGTCGGCCGGGGTCTGCGGCGTGGCTCCGGCGGTCCGCACGCGGATGATGTCCGTCTCCTTGTCACTCCGCGCGCTCCACTGCTCCACCTCGATCCGCGTACCGAAGATCATGTAATCGCCGCGGTCGATGTGATGGCCCTCGCTGCGGATCGAGTGGACGTGCCAGTACCGGCCGACGGGAGTGGCCCCGGCCTTCTCCGCCGCGGTCAGCAGGATCTGCCGGGCGGTCATCGACCGGACCTCCTGGGGCCTCTTGGTGGCCGGCGTGCCCCCGCCGGTCAGGCCGATCGCCACCGCGACCGCGGTGGCGGCCCCGACCACGGCGAGGCCTCCCCACAGACGGCGGCGTGTACGGGCCGGGCCAGTCGCGGCTGGAGGCTCTGGGCGGTCACCCAGTCCACCACCTGACCTTCGTGGCCCTCGGCCGCCTCGTCCCGCCGGAGACGGCCGAGCGCGCGGTAGTGGCGCGTCTCCTTCCGCCGATGTTCGGCGACGAGCCTGGTGGCGATGCCGAACAGCCACGGCCGTACGTCGCCGCGTGACGCGTCGAAGCTCTCCCGTCTCCGCAGGGCGATGAGAAAGGTGTCGGCGGCGATGTCGTCCGCCACGTGCCGGCCCAGCCGTCCGGCGACGTAGCGATAGATGTCGTGGAAGTGCTGGTCGTACAGGGCGGCGAACGCGGCCTGCGGCAGGTCCGGTTCGACGACCTTGGGCGGCGTCTGCGACCCGGCCCTCACGCGGGGGGCTCTGTCATCGAGGTCACCTTCCGGTGATCGGTATGGCTTACACCGGTACTCCGGCGGAGCACTCCTCGGCTTTCACGCGAACCCCCGGCCGCCCCAACCGGTACTCCGGCCGAGCACCGACAGACGGCTATATGAGTAAATAGAGTTCTACAACGCGTTACATGCGCATATAGCGGCATTCGCTTGAACCGTCTTGCAGCACGGCCCGACCGGGCCCTGTGATGTCTGGGGGTCGCAAGTGAAGAACGCGCCCGGCCGGCGGCCGGCGGTGGGTCTCGCCGTCGCCGCCCTGCTGGTGGGGACATCGGCCCCGCCCGCCCACGCCACGACGGCGGCCCGGACCGCCGTGACGAACGCCACGTCCGCCACGGCGGCACTCCCGGCGATGCCCCGCGCATACCGGCTGGCCCTCCACGCGCAGTTCCAGACCACGAACTACTACTGCGTCCCGGCGTCCACGGCGATGAGCCTGTCGACGTTCGGGATCAAGGTCAGCCAGGACGCGCTCGCCAAGAAGATGAAGACCACGATCCGCGGCACCGGCGGCGACAGCGCCGCCGAGGTCATGGACGGCTACCTGCACCCGAGGCGGTACGACGACCGGATCGTCGCCGATGTCGTCGGGCGTCCCCAGATCCTCATGCAGCGGGTCTCCTACGACGTCGGCACCCTGCGCCGGGCACCGATCATGCAGGTGTGGATGGAGAGGCTGCCCTGGAACCAGGGTCACCTCAGGGGCCAGTGGATCGGGCACGCGATCCTCGCGTACGGCTATGACCAGAACACCGGGATGATCACCGTCTTCGACCCCTGGCGCCCCACCGGCGGCACCCACACGCTGCCCGCGAAGGTGCTGGCCAAGGCCCTGCAGAGCGGCGCCGGCATGCACTACATCTCCCGTCGCCGCTGAGCGCGGGCTCCCCCGGTCAGTGGAAGAGGGGAAGTTTCTTCGGCGGGGACGGCTTGTCGTCCGTCCAGTTCGAAGCCCGGGTCAACCAGTAGTTGATCACGAAGCCGGGCTTGCGGGTACGGTACTCGCCTCCCGGCTTCACCAGCACCGCCTGCTCGGCCAGCAGGGCCCCGGTCCCACGGTCGAAGATGAGTTCCTCCCGCTCGGCGTAACCGAGCTCCTTTCGCACGAGCTTCCCGTCCGGACCGGGGCTCCAGCCCCAGGAGGGCTGGTCGACGGCGACCGCGATGCCCTGACGGCCGAGCGGATCGGTCGCCAGCCCGATCGCCCGCACGTCGGGCTGAGTCACGAGGGCGCGCATCAGCCCGGCCCGGACCTTCGGCGGCAGCGGCGCGCTCTCGAACAACTCGGCCGCCTTGTTGAGCTTGTACGCGTTGCTGAGCGGCGGCACCGCCTGGCGCCGGCCGGGGCGCCCGGGGGGGTTGAGGGTGAGGAACCGAGCCGCCAGAGTCGCCGGGTCGGTGGGGAGCTTGAGGATCTCCTTCACCGTCAGTTCCCGGCCGGACCCCTGCACGAAGAAACGGCCGCCCGTCCCGTCGCCGGACGGGTCCTCCTGCCACGAGCCGGCGCGTGTGGTGTACGTCTCGTGATGGTCGTTGGACCAGACGCGGAAGGAAGAGGGTGACCCCGCCTTGCGCCAGGCGGCCCGATCCTCCTTGGTCGCCGGCCTCGCGGGCAGGTCACGGCCGTAGAACACATTGCCGCCGCCGGCCTTGACCGCGGTCCACTCGAAGGTCTCGCTGTGCGCGCCGACGATCGCGTAACCGTCCTTGACGATGTAGGACTGGCCCTGGATCTGATCGGTGTACCAGTACTCGCCCATGGGCTGCCGTTCCGCCTGGTCGGCGGCTGCCAGGAACACCGACGTCGCGTCCAGCCGCACCGGCGTGGGCGGTGAGTGCCGTGGGCCGCTGCCTCCCATGCCCACGGCGAGCACGACCGCCGTGCCCCCCGCGATCCCGGCCACCGCGGCCGGGGCGAGCAGGACGCGGCGCCGTCGCCGCG
>NZ_JBHLZP010000063.1:0-25013 GCF_042429965.1 Actinoallomurus acaciae | reverse complement strand
GCTATGGGCACGCCTCAGCCAGCGCATCCTCGCCCTCAACACCGCCATCTGGCACAACTGGCTCATCGACGCACCCATCAAACGATCACTCACCGCCTACGACCACTAACCACCAGCCCACACACAATTCCCATCAACGATCTAGGCAATGTTCTCGTACGGGCCGCGGGCGGGCACAAACTGACTGGACCAAATGAGAGAGGGTCGATCCCCTTTACAGGGAACCGACCCCCGGGTGATCAGACTCCCTACTTAGGTTGAGTAGACCAGATGCGGAGAGCGATCATTACTATGATACGTCTTCGAGTAGTGGCCTGGTATGCCTCTTCCGATCGGAGCCGCGTTGGCTTCGATCGGGCACTCGCGTCTGGGCGTGGACGATGCGGGACGCTGGGATGGTAAGGTCCCGCGACCGCCTACCGATCAAGGTCACCCGGCCGCCAGTCTGGCCCCATCGGAGATCTCCTTGTGACATGGGCGATGAGGAGTGTGCGGGAGGGTGGTGCTGGATGAATGATGACCTTGTGGCGCTGCTCTTCGATGTCGTGAGGCGGCAGGAGGAACGTATCCAGGCTGATGAGTACCTGGCGATCCTCATTGTCGAAGGACAGCGCAAGCTCGTCCTCACCGAGTACGACTACCTGCGCGATCGGAAGGCTGCGGAGGCGTTTGAGCGACGGGCCGCGATTCACGCCCGCAAGATCGCAGCGATCCGGTGGGTCTTCTCCGTACCGCAGGTGTGGGTGATCAACGAACGCGACGTGGAGGTACGAGCCGTCTCGCCACACCCGCTGCGGCCAGGAGAGCAGGAGGCCATCACCTGGATGGGCTTCGACCAGGCAGACGGTGTGGACTACGGCCGCGTCCCCTACACGCGCCGGCCCAGCGGTGAGCCCGTCTTCGGCGAGCCCGAAGTATTCACCGTGCCAGTGTTCTCTGGTGACCTCATGCCCGGTAACACGCTCTTGCGCAGCCTGATGGATGACGACGCGTCTTGATGTGAGCTGGTTGTCGTTATGTCGTTGAGGCCAGCCAGCAAATCGAGATCAAACACTTATGGTGCTCCGACCATCGCTTCAGCGAAGCTTGTGAGGCGCTGAACTCGGGCCGTAATCAGGACCTGCTGGCTGAGAAGTTCCGGGACTACCGCGTAACCGTTCATCTCGATCTGTTGCATGACCTTGGCTGGGCTTGTCATGGCCAGTATCCGCGGACGGCACCAGACGGGTCAGAGGGGGCGTCGCCGCCGAGGAGGAAGGCGGAGCGGTCCAGGTCGGAGCGGAGGGCTTCCAGCCCGCAGCCGGGGTGGCCAATCCAGGTCGCCGATGACTTCACCGGCGAGGCCGCCACGTTGTGCCAGACCACGCTAAGCGGTGCCGAATAGAGGCATTTCAAGACGCCGGCGCGCCCCTGCTTGAGAAGTCCGGCTGGGCCGCCTTGGCCCGAGAACAAGCGCGAGATCGTGACGCGGCTGTGGAGCCACGACAACCGGGTCTCTCCGTGACGGAAACACCGCCTGGGGCCGTCTTGCAGGCCATCAACACCCACACCCACCACGAGCAGACCGCAGGTGGCACCGGACGCGTCGAGCGCAACACCCCGCGCGGGCCATCACCGGTGGCGTGGAGGAACTGGGCCACATCACCACACAGGCGCTCAACTACGTCCGCAGCGAACCGGTCGCCAAGGCCGTCTGAACGGGCGGCTCGCTGCGGATCCAGCCGAGCGGGTCTTTAGCGAGCCCACGGTCTACAGACCACCCATGCCGACATGAACAGAAAAATTGAGCGAATTGATCATCAACCCGGTCAATAAGGAATGGCTCACCGGCGTGCTGAACAGCCTAGGCCACACCGCAGATGAGGTCGCGGCCACCCTGCGCGCAGCGGGGATCACTGGCAAGCGTCGCAATGGAGTCCAATGCCCGACCGCACTCTATGCCCGGGCGAAGGCGAAGGAACGGGTTCCGTCCGCGTCCCGCGTGGGCGTGTGGGTCGGATGGGAGGCGATCTGGGTCCGGATCTGCCGCGCGGACCGTAAGGATTTGGTGTGTGTCGAGCGGCCGCAGGCGGTGAGTGACTTCATCGAAGCCTTCGACAGCGGAAGCGATTACTCCGATCTCCTCGACGACGCGTGAGCGCCGGGCTGGGCAACGCCCGGCAGCCGGTGTTGGAGGAAGCGACTCCCCCCGGGGCCGTTCCCTCCTCGACATCCGTGCTGGGGGAACTGCTTGCAGATCCTCAGCACCGTTTCTTCACCGAAGGAGGTGACAAGCGATGAGAACCCCGTCCGAGTTCGAAATCAGACAGCTCACCGATCGGCTGCTGCCCGAGGTAGTGCGCGATTGCCCGGCGCTGACGCCAACCCGCCAGGTGATTTGGACGGCTGATGAACACCTTGCTCCGCACGACCGCCACAGCCGTATCGACGGGACCGTTCGCCCAGGAACACCTCGCCTACCTCGACCACGCCGGAGACCGGCTGCGGGGCCGGGCGATCGAGTACCGCGCCCCACATTACGGCGCTGACGGCCAGATCACGCAGGTATTCGTGCTGGGGACGCTGGGTTGGCCCACGATCTGGCGCCTGCCGCCACCACAGAACATCGACCGTCACCGGGGCAGGCCCGTTCGTCGGCTCACCCGGCCGTGGGGCGCCTTCGAACTGCGCGATGACGGTGCCGAGTGGCGGATCTTCTGGCTGGATCGCCGGCATGAGGACGCATGGGCCGCCAGCCGTGCCTACAGCAGTGCCGCAGAAGCCGCCGCCGAGCTCGCGTTCATCGAGGCTTCCCACCGGGCGCACCCGCCGACCGGCGTTCACCACGCCGGAGCGAGGTGATGATCGTGCCAGAACCCCGCGCATATCGAGTGAGGCGAGCGCTGAAGCACAGCGAGCTTACGGCGACCCTCGACGCGGTGGAGGCCGCCAGGAGCACCAAGGAGATCCTCGCCGCTGTCGTTCAGCATGTCTTCGGCGCGCTTTTGATGGCCGTCGGGGATGCCCTGGCCAACTACGGCCTCGACCGCACGCTCGATCCTGCCGAATACGCGATCCCCGTCATCCAGCGGAACGCGATCATCAGCGCCTGCCAGGACCGCGCCGATGCCTTTGGCGCCCGCGCTGAGATCGCGCTCGCGCTGGCGAACCTGATGCCGGATGGCTACGACGATCCCACCGTCACCGTCGCGCTGCGCCCGACGATCGACCACCGGCCACGCGAGCACGTACTGACTGTCTTGCGTGAGGCCACCGACGTGATTGCCGCGGCCTCAGCCCACTGCGACAAGATTGGCGCGTTCTTCGGAAACGGATCTCTACAGCACCTGCGTGCGGTCCTTACCTTGCAGCGCGGCATCTGCACCGTGTTTTCGATGGCCTTCGGCGCCGGGACGAGGATTACCCGTCGTGGACCGATGTCCCTGCTGATCACTTCCTCCAGCGGCTACGTCTACGGGCTCGACTTCCATCCCGATCCCCGGATCTGCCTCAACCCCGGTTGCGGTGCCTTAATCGACGCCAACACGCCCCCTTCTCAGACCGCTTCCGCGCCGTGCCCCGCCGGTCGGCATCGCCCCTCCTACCCGGCGGAGGCTCCCCAGCCCGGCGTCTGGCAACTGCACTCCTGACCGTTGAGGCCGTCGGGCCGACATCCCTTCGGAGGAGCCAATGAAACCGCGTGATCGGGTTCACCGCAGGCAAGGCCATCGGTGCGCCGATGATGCCGGCAACCGGGGAACGATCACTGGCATCGACCAGCGTGGGCCCGATTGGGCCAGCACATTAGTGACGGTCCGCAGCGACGACGAAACCCAGGACACCTACCAAGCTGAGGAGTTCCACCGGATCTGGTGGCTTGTTCCACGCTGGGAGCCCGATGCCTTGTCCTGGTGGCCGGATATTCCCCGCGCCGCGCCGAGCGGTCGGCCCATCCGCACTCTCGATACCGCCGAGACCAGGCAATACCGCTACCGGCTCGCGGGCAGCGCAGGCCGATGGTTCATCATCCGTGAACCGGCTCAACCCAGCGTGGAGGAGACGGTCCTCCGCACCCGGTTCTTCCCTAATCAGCGAATCGCCTACGAGGTCTTCGTTCACCTCGCTTTCGAGGCGTAGGGACCTCTTCTGCGCGGCGCCCGATGCGCCGCTGACATCGCGCTTCTGGGCTTCATTGCATACGACCACGTCTTCGGAAAGCGAGTTTTTGATGCCTTACACGATCACCTGTCGTTATCACGAGGGTGACAACACGGTCCGCGATCCGCGGCAGTGGGAGGATTTCGGCGATGCCGCCCGGCAACGCGCTACCTTCGCCGAGGAAATGGCGAGGAGCCTGTCGCCTCCGCTCGACGAGGCGGAGAAGTCCTCGGTGCAGGCTTTCGTGGCTCTTCACAGATGAGGGTGTAGCTGCGGGCCCGGCTTGTGGGTCTTGGGCCACCCCTCTTGCTGTCGTTGGGAGTTTCCACCCCGAGAGCGCAGCCTTGCACGTTTGGGCCCGCGGCTGAGACCTCTTGTCGGGCCGTGCTGATGCCAGGCTGATCGAGGTGGATCAACACATCGAGACTCCCTCCTTCGATGTCCGCCCCGGGATGCCCCGCGAACGCCGTTGGTGCCGACGGCCTCGATTGCGTAGGCATCAGCTCCTTCGGTGGCGGCGGGACTCAGTCGTTGGTGGACGGCCCTGGTCCAGTCGCGGCGTACCGGGCGGCGATGGTGCGGACGGCCTCGTCGACTACCTGAGCGACGCGTTCGGCGCTTACCTCCCAGCCTGGCACTAGGAGTGTCGGCCAGAAGACGTAGTTGGAGATCATGCCCAGGAACTGGGTGGCTGCGAGGTCCACGTCCTCGACCCGCACCGTTCCCGCCTCGTGCTCAGCCAGGAGGTAGCTGCGTACGAACTCGAAGTAGGGCATCTTCCCGTGTGAGAACTGCGCATGGGCCAGTTCGGGGAACCGCGGCAGCTCAGCGATGACGATCCTGAACAGGTCGGTCATCTGGGCGCGGCCCAGCAGCTCGGCGTAACGGCGACCGATGATGCTGAGCCCGTCAACGACGTTGCCCGCCGGCGGAGGATCCTCCTCCTCAGCGGTCGACCAGGACTCGGTCACGATGGCATCGAACAGGGCAGCTTTGCTCGGAAACTGCTTGAACAAGGTGGCCCGCGAAACGCCCGAGCACTCTGCGATCCGCGCCAGCGACGTCCGGTCGTAGCCCAACTCGAGAAACAGCGCGGTCGCGGCCGTCACGATCAGCGCGCGCTTCTCCTGGGCGACGCGCTGGTGATACGTCGTCACGCCCCTGCTCACGGGCCGAGCATATACGAGGTGAGTGGCTTGACTCGCCACTGCCGCCGACCTAGTGTCGAGGGGATGGTGAGTCACCCGACTCACCACTGGCCGCCGTTCATCACTGGCGATCCCGGTCATTCACCCACGTACCGAAGGAACATTTGATGCCCCGCTTCGACAACCAGACCGTGCTCGTGACCGGTGGGAGCGGCGGCCAGGGCTCGAGCCACGTGCGCGCCTTTCACGCGGAGGGAGCGAATGTGGTGATCGGCGACATCGACACGGAACGCGGCGCCGCTCTCGCCGACGAGCTCGGGACCCGCGCTCGCTTCGCCCGCCTCGACGTTACCGACGAGAGCTCGTGGTCCGCCGCTGTGCTAGCCGCCGAGAGCGCCTACGGCGCCCTGAACGTGCTCGTCAACAACGCGGGCGTGCAGAATCCGCCGGCAACAATCGAGCACACGGAGCAGGCCACGTGGTCACGCATCCTCGACATCAATCTCACCGGGACCTTCCTCGGCATCAAGGTCGCCGCCCCCGCTCTGCGCCGCGTAGCAGGAGGAGCCATCGTCAACGTCGCCTCGACCATGGGCCTGGGCGGCACGGCTCACTACGCGCCGTACGTCGCCAGCAAGTGGGCCGTGCGAGGCCTCACCCAAACGGCAGCACTCGAGCTCGGCCGCGACCACATCCGCGTGAACACCATCCACCCCGGCGTGATCGCGACCTCCTTCATCCACGAACCAGCAGCCGGCGCCACCGCGGCAATCGCCGACTTCTACTCACCCGAGCCGTTCGCCATCCCCCGACTTGGAGAGCCGACCGACGTCACCCGGCTTCTCCTGTTCCTCACCTCATCAGACGCGTCGTTCATCACGGGGTCGGAGTACGTCATCGACGGTGGACTCCTCCTCGGGCCCGCCCTTCAGACCGAAACCGCATGAGCACTCCAAACACGACCGGATGGAACGACTCCGTACGGGACGCGTCTTTGTCGCACCTGCCCGATTACATCCGGCGAGCCATCGAGATCACACCCGCCGCAGGCACCAGCGAACGGATCATCGACATCACGACACTCGGGCGCCGCACCGGCCGAGCACGCCGGATCGAGATCTTCTTCTACCGAGCTGCGGGCATCACCTACCTGTGTAGCGGCGCCGGCGGTGCCGCGACCGACTGGCATGCGAACCTTCTCGCCAATCCCAACTTCACCTTCCACCTCAAGAATGGGATCCGCGCAGATCTGCCTGCACGGGCCACGCCTGTCACCAACCCAGCTGAACGTCAGGCCGTGCTGGCGGAGATCGTGGCGGATCTCAATCAGCCCCACGACCCCGGCACCATCCGACCGACTCGGCTCGAAGACTGGGCCGACAGTCGGCTGATGCGCATCAGCTTCCGCCATCGGTCGTGATCGCGGCCCCTCGACAGATGACCTACTCCCAGGGACTGGGGTGTAGTCGTGGCTAGAGCCAGCTCTTCGCCAGATGAGGGTGTAGCTGTGGCGCGGCGGCCCCGGGATAGATGTCGAGGTCCTAGAGGGAAAGGCTCCTACACGCTCATCCTGAAAGAACCGCCACGTGCCCGACGCCACCGTCGGTGAGCGCATAGATGCGTTCGCCCACTCCGATCTGACAACCTTCTGCCGCCTCGACGAGCTTGGGCTCGTCGTCACCGGCCAGCGCCTCGAGCCCGAGCGCGCAGTCCTCGCGTGCCGGGTCGTAAAGCCCGACCGTTGGTGTCACCGCTGCGGCTGTGAAGGGACCCCGCGGGACACCGTGACCCGGCGCCTGGCCCACGAGCCGCTCGGCTGGCGGCCCACGACACTGCTGGTCACGATCCGCCGGTACCGATGCGGTGGGTGCGGCCATGCGTGGCGCCAGGACACCTCACCGTCGCCCGGATCACCGAAGGGCTCGGGGTCGCGTGGAACACCGCCAACGACGCCGTCCTCGCCGAGGGCAAGCGGGTCCTGATCGATGACCCGGCACGGTTCGACGACGTGTTGGTCATCGGTGTAGATGAGCACGTCTGGAGGCACACCCGGCACGGCGACAAGTACGTCACGGTCATCATCGACCTCACGACGATCCGCGACGGCACCGGCCCGGCACGGCTGCTCGACATGGTCGAGGGCCGCTCCAAGCAGGTGTTCAAGACCTGGCTCGCCGCACGCACAGACGCCTGGCGCGACGGCGTGGAGGTCGTCGCGATGGACGGGTTCAGCGGCTTCAAGACCGCCACCACCGAGGAGCTCCCCGACACGGTCGCGGTCATGGATCCCTTCCACGTGGTCCGGCTGGCCGGCGACGCGCTCGATCGGTGCCGGCGCCGGGTCCAGCAGGCCATCCACGAACACCGCGGCCACAAGGGCGACCCGCTCTACTCCGCGCGCCGGACGCTGCATACCGGGGCCGGCCTGCTCACCGACAAGCTTTCGTCGCCGAAGCCACCCGGACCGGTGTCGCTGTTCTGCCAGGGAAGGTCAGCTACCGCATCGTCGAGTTCACCGTCGCCCCGCCGGTCCAGCGGCCAGCCGGCTCAGATCCACCGGACTCGGTCGACTGGCCGATGATGGGCCGCCTCGCCAGCCGTCTCCAGCAACACGCCACCGAACTCGATCACACCGCTGGCGTCGCCCCCGCGCACGATCCCAACTTCGACGCATACGGCCGGGCGCGGGCTGCACTGGATGAACTCCTCGAGGTGTACGTGGCACTCAACACCCACCTACAGCCCCGCTCCAGCACCTGACCCCGGCACGCCCCTCAGTACTGCCCCGCCGGGCGACGACGCCATGTCGAACCCGGCCACCCACGACCCGCCCGACGCCGTCGAGCCCTTATCGCCCGCTCCTGAACCGAGTTACTGCCATGAACGAAGCCGACCAGCACCGGCAGCGACCAGCACCGGCAGGAGGAGAGGATCCGCCACCTCTTGGCCCTGGCGCATCATCCCGACACCCCAGAGGCAGAACGAGAAGCCGCCTTCGCCCGCGCCGGCGCGCTGACGCTGAAGTACGAGATCGCCGAAGCCGATCTCAACCACGACCACGACCGCCCTGCAGAACAGATCGTGCTGTACGACCATCCGGTCACCGGACGCGGCGGCCACGGCCGCGAGCGAGCCTGGGCCCTTGGCACCGTCGCCCAGGGCATGGGCTGTGAGACCGCCTTCCTCAACAACGACTCCAGCAACCGGATCCGCCGGGTCCGGATCGTCGGGCCCGCCTCCACCATCGAGAACCTCAAGATCCTCCTGCCCGCCGTTTTGGTGCAGATGGAGGGCTCGGCCACCAAAACCGCCCGCGCACACGCGGCCAAGCTCCCCGGCTGGCTCACGCCTCGCGAGCGAAACCGCGACTACTGGCAGTGGCTGATATCAGCAGGTCCGATTTAGCGGGAGCACGTGGTGGGCGGAATCCCGCTACCTGGGCAGGGATGATGAGCCGGCAGCTCGCGGGCCGGGCCTTTTCGCGAGGTGGTCGCGTGGTTCAGGCGTCGATGGCTGTCTCGATGAGGCGTTCGAGCTGGACGGTGACGCGGTCGAGAGGGGCGATGTCGCGTTTGGCGCGGCACATCGCCACCGTGCCCTCGACCGAGGCGACGATCAACGTGGCCAGGTGTGCCGCCCCGTCGGCGGTGACGCCGTGGTCGCGCAGGCGGGAGGCCAGCAGGGTTTCCCATGCGGTGTAGACCTCGGCGGCGGCGTCCAAGGCCTCGGGGTCGGCGTCGGCGGGCGGTTCCTCCACCGAGACGGCCAGGACCGGGCAGCCGGCCCGAAAATCACTGTCGAGCACCGTCTGCCGCCACAGGTTCAAGAAGACGCGTAGTCCGGCGACCGGGCCGGCGTCCAGTCCCTGGCGCAGCAGGGAGGCGACCAGGTCACCGGCGAATCGGACGGCCTCGGCGGCCAACTGCTGCTTTCCCCGCGGGAAGTAGTGGTAGGTCGATCCCAGGGGGGCACCGGAGTGGGAGGCCAGATCCCGCACCGTGCTGCCCGCCAGGCCGCGTCGCCGGATCAGATCGGCGGCTCCGGCGATGATCCGCTCCCGTTGCGGCGGCATGGACACACCCCCATTGATATGACGACCGTTATATCTTACGGTGATGCCCTGTTTATAACGCCTGTTATAACTCCTCGCATGGAGGCCGGCATGCCGATGATCCAGCTCACCGCTCCCGTCGGGGCGCTCACATCCGAAGGCCGCGCGCGTGTGCAGCGCGAGCTGGCGCGGGTGCTGCTGCGCTGGGAAGGCGCTCCCGATACGGCCTTCTTCCGGGCGCAGGCATGGAGCTACCTTCACGAGTTGCCCGAGGGCGCGCAGACGACCGCCGAGGACGCCCAGCCACGGTTTCGCGTCGATGTGACCGTCCCGGCCGGGGCGCTGTCCGAGCGCCGTAAGGCCGGACTCGTCACCGATGCCACCGAAGCGGTTCTGGGGGCCGTCGGGCTGGACGAGTCCGACGCTCTGCGGATCTGGGTACTGATCCATGAGCAGCCCGAAGGCACCTGGGGTGCGGGCGGATCGATCATCCGCTACGCCGACCTGGTCGCGCTCGCAGCCGGTCAGGGGCAGGCCGCCGGTGCGTGAGCTGCGGTTCGAGCGCAGCGGCCGGCTGGCATGGCACGAGCGTGACCCGCTGTCGCTCCAAGACGGTGGGGACGCGATCGTGCGCCCGTTCGTAGCCGGCCGCTGCGACGGTGACACACTGCCGATCCACCGGCCGGTCTCCCGCGCGTTGCAGGCGGGAATCGCACTCGGAATCGTCGACCCGGTCGTGGCGTGCATCTGCGGATCGGTCCCGTTCAAGGGGCCCTTCGCGATCGGCCACGAATGCGTCGCCCAGGTCACCGCGGTCGGAGCCGAGGTACGGAACGTGGGGGTCGGGCAGACGGTGGTCCTGCCCTGGGCCATCTCCTGCGGCGTGTGCTCGCGGTGCCGGCGGGGCCTGACGTCCAAGTGCGCCACCACGACGGATCGCACGCTGGCCGCGTTCGGGTTCGGCCCGGCCAGCGGGCCCTGGGGCGGCGTGATCGCCGACCAGGTCCGTGTCCCGTTCGCCGACCACATGCTCGTCCCGGTACCCGACGGGGTCCCCGCTCCGCGCGTCGCGGCGGCCGGTGACAACCTCGCCGACGCCTGGCGCGCCGTCGTACCGCCCCTGGCGGACCGGGAGGGCGGCTCGGTTCTGATCCTGGGCGGCGGCGCCAAGAGCATCGGGCTGTACGCCGCAGGGCTCGCCGCCGCCCACGGCGCGAGCGTCGTCGACTACCTCGACGACAACCCCCGGCGCAGAAGCGTCGCCGAATCCTTCGGCGCGCGAACCCGGCCGCTCACCGCGCCACGCCTGAGCAGCAGCCGGCGCACCGCCGCGACACGGCGCCGATACGACGTTGTCGTCGAGGCCACCTCACGTGCCGCCGGACTCCGGCAGGCCGTACACGCGCTGGCCCCGGGCGGCGTATGCACCGCGGTCGGCTACTACCTGGCAGCCGGGACGCGCGTGCCGCTGATGCGCATGTACGCGACCGACGCGACCCTGCGCGTGGGCGTCTCCCACGTCCGCGCGGTGCTCCCCGCCCTGCTGGACTTCGTCCAGCGCACCGGTTTCCCCGCCGAGCGGGTCACCACGCTCACGGCCGACTGGAACGACGCCCCGCGCGCCTACGCCGCCCGGACCACCAAGGTCGTGCTGCGGCGCGATCCACTCACCCTCGACAGCGGGACCAACTGATGATCAGCTTGCATCACGCCCACCTCATGGCCACCGACATCGATGCCACGATCGCCTTCTGGTGCGATGGTTTCGGCGCCCAGGTCGTCCACGACGTCGAGTTCGCGGGCGCCCGTAACATCTTCCTGCGTATCGGAACAGGCCGTATCCACCTGTACGACCAGCCGCCCAAGACCGTCGGTCAGGGCACCGTTCACCACATCGGCGTCCAGACCGACGAACTTCAGGCCGTCGTGCAGCGCCTGCGTGCCCTCGGCGTGTCCGTCACCGACATCCGCCACGAACCCGCCGCGGCCTACGCCATGGCCCAAGGGCCCGACCGGCTTCTGGTCGAGATCTTCCAACCCGACCCCACCGCCGTTCCCCCCGAACTCCGGGACTACTTCAGCATCAGCCCCGCAGGCCTGTCCGAGGGGTGACCGCAAGACAACGCTGAAGACTCGGTGCCCACCGCGTAAGGTCGCGGCTGGAAGATGATCTTTGTCAGCGTGGAACATTCTTGGTGCACAGGGCCACATCGCCGCTCGTCAGGGACATTCGTCGGTAGCCCCGGGTCCCCTATGACGAAACACCTGGCCGGACACGACCTTATCCGCTGGCGCATGTCCACCCGCAGCGAGCCCACGGCCAACTGCGTCGAGGTGGGCCCTGCTCACCGGCGGCCAAGGCAGCGGCGCCAGGGTCGACGTCCGGAACTCCAAGACCCCAAGTTCGGGCAGCGGAAGCTCGACCCGACCACGTGGGCCTGCCTTGTCACGGCGGCGAAAGAACGAGCGGCTGGCGTGACCGGCCAGCCCCACGCCGGACCCGGCATAGCGTCCCCTCGATCGATGCGGACGCATGCGAGACGTTGACCGGTCTGTCCAGGACGTAGCCAGCGAAGTACCGCCACCTGATGCAACATCTGACGGTTGGTCCGGCTGAGGCGCCCCGAACCCTCCGGACAGCTACCCAACTAAGATTGGGTAATCCGGGAAGGAAGACAGTTTGCCACAACACCGCAGGAAGTTCTCTCTCGAGTTCAAAGAAGAGGCCGTGAAGATGGTGGTCGAGACTTCTCGTCCGATCGCCCAGGTCGCCAAAGAACTCGGTATCCATGAGGCGACCCTTGGCAATTGGGTCAACGCCTACCGTCGCGACCATGCCGACGACGAGCCGGCGTTGACCGTCAGTGAGCGTGCGAGGCTTCGTGAACTTGAGCGTGAGGCGCGGGAACTTCGCATGGAGAACGAGTTCCTGAAAAAAGCCGCAGCATACTTTGCCAAGGATCATCGGTGAGCGACAAGTTCGAGTTCATCGACGTGGAGTGTGCTGCCAACATCGCTACGAACACCGAATCCGCGCTGTCCATCGTCAAGATGTGCGCACTCCTGGAAGTGTCCCGCTCCGGATTCTATGAATGGCGTGGCCGGCCGCTGTCCGCAACGGCCGAGCGACGCGAAGAGCTCAAGTTCTTCATCAACCAGTCCTTCGACGAATCCGACGGGACCTACGGGTACCGGCGAGTCCACGCGGACCTGGTCGACTGGGGTGTCCCGTGCGGGCCCGAGCTCGTCCGCTCCTTGATGCGCGAGCTGGGCCTGGAGCCCTGCCAGCCCAGGCCGTGGCGGTTCAGTCTGACCGAAAGCGACGGGCAGACCCATCACATCCCTGATCTCGTCCAGCGTGACTTCACCGCCGACGCCCCCGGGCAGAAGATGGTCGGCGACGTCACCTATATCGAAACCTGGGAGGGGTGGGTTTATCTGGCGACCGTCATCGACTGCCACACCAAATCCGTGATCGGGTGGGCGATGGACGACAACTATAAGACACCTCTCATTGAGCAGGCCATCGAAATGGCTGCCCGAAACCACAACCTCGCCGATCAAGGGATATTCCACTCGGACCGCGGCAGCAACTACACCTCCGCCAGGTTCGCCGAAACGCTGAAGAGGCACAAGCTCAGACAATCGGTCGGACGAACAGGAATCTGCTACGACAACGCAATGGCCGAATCCTTTTTCGCCGCGCTCAAGAACGAACGGTCCACCGCACCCAGTACCCCATGCGAGCACATGCGTATCGCGATATTGCTCGGTACATCGAACTGCGCTACAATTCTCGACGTCGCCACTCAGGACTCCAGCACCGGACCCCACAGCAGGTCTACAGCGAGTACCTGAACCGGCAGCTCGCAGCGTGAATTAGCCGTTAATTAGCTGTCCGGAAAACACGGGGCGCATCACTGACCACGTTCAGTACCTTCGGCTTCGAGACCACCCGCCTCTTGGAAGACGACTCCCTCCTCGAAGCCGGCCTCAACGCCCTCGCCAGCCTCGTCCTCGGAATACTGGCCGCCACCATCGGCTACGCCATCGGCGCAGCGCTGTGACTATCTGCGCGAGCACTCCGAGCAGAAATTCTCATGTCACGCAGGTCGGTGACCGTCATAGAAGGGCTTGACCATCACCGGACTTTGAGCACCTGCCAGACGCAGGATCGAGGCCAGCGGCAAGGTTCCGCAGCGGTGGCGTCAAATCGCCTCAGGAAGCAAGTTGTCGCCGGTGAGCCGGACCGGGACCAGCTTTCAGCGGTGTCAGGCGGGGGCGAGTTTGGAGCTCAGCGCTCCGAGGGTGCCCGGTGAGGACGGCGAGACGAAGCAGTAGCTTTGAGGCGGGTGGAAGGGCTGCTCGCCGCGCAGTTGCTGCAAGGTGACCGGCTCGTCGAGAAATGCAGGGTCCTCGAGGGTGATCGCGGAAACGGAGTCGGCACCACGAAGATAGGCGTCGTATTCCGCTCGGGTGAGTGCGACACTTGCCGCGTGCCGGGTCCAGATTTTCTGTGGATCATCACGCTCGACATTGCGAACTCTCGCGGTACCGATAATGGCCATTACCGGAGAACTGGCATAAATAAGGACGGCGGCGCCGGGCGCGAGGGCGACTCGTTGACGCCTGAGTTCTACGGTTTTGATGCCGCGAAGGATGGCTTGAGCGAACCTAGGCTTCAGCGACAGCAGGATGGCCTGCCTGGGTCGCTCTGTTCCCATGGACATCTCCGCAGTAGATCGTCTTGAACAGTTCCGCACTGATCCTACGCGGCCCTTGGATCGTACCGGAGAGGCCCCCTTTCGTAAAGATCTTCCGTATTTCGTCTCCAGACGGCGGTGTGTCGAAGATTTCTGTGTGTGTAAATCTGAGGGCTTGGGCCTTGCCGTGCTTGGCGGCGGAGAAAATGTCCTGCTGTGTCCAAACGCCGAGCCTGCCGAAGCGGGTGTGAAGTGCGACGGGTGTATCGACGACGACTTCTTCGAGCAGGGAACAACCGATGATGGATGGCGGGCCCTTCAATGTGCCTGTTCCCTGGCTTTTGTACCAGAGCAGCCGGGCCGGGGCCGACAGTTTGGGCCCGTTGGGGCTGCGGTAGTAGACGTGTTCGCGGCCCAGGCCCCAGTCCTCGGTGCGGAACAGGGGCAGTGTTGGCGGGACGTCGAAGAGTACCGTCGACCAGCGCGGCTGGATCGGCAGGATGTAGACGGGTAGTTGCGCGTCGGTGACCTTGGCGGGCCACAGAGTCCGTTCGACCTCCGCCGCCGCGAAGATACCCATCTCGGCTCGCAGTGCGAAGCTCAGCCGGAATCCGGCTCGCCGTGCCGCCTCCTCGGCGGCGGCCTGTACCTGGGAAGCCGGGCCTACCCGATCGATTACCAACGCGATCAGCGCACTGTCGGTCTCGGTGAATCCGTCGGTCAGGGCGGTCCGGCGTACCGCCGCGGCCAGGTGGGGATCGGTGATCGCCAGGATCTTCGTCTGGTGTCGCCGGCACTGGTGCCGAAGATCGGACAGCGTGTGTTGGACGATGGTGCCGCTGATCGGGTGCCGGGCGTCCACGCGCAGGAGCGGGACCTCCAGACGTTCGTTGGCGATGCCCGATACGCACAGCAGGACGGGTCTGCCCTCCGGGTCACGGATGAGGGTGCGGTTCCAGTGGCCGGGCACGGTCGCGGCCGTGAGCAAGGCATTCAAGAACGCCTTCTTCGTCTCGCGTTCGGCGACGTTCTGGAAGGTGGTGAGTTCGTCCTCGCTCTGCGCGGAGACCTCGTGACGGCTGTAGCCGGTTCCGTGTAGGTCCGAGGGCCGGTAGGAGTCTGGCCGGGTGAGCTCGTCGATCCGCAGCACCACATCTGCCGGTCGTAGCACGCTGATTCCCAGAGCGGCCTGGGCCGTGCCGTTCGCTAGCTGGAGCAGGTGTTCGTCACGGGTGACGAACACCTCCGCACCACATGCCGCCGCGTCACCGAGGTGCTTGGCATCCTCATGGTCCTGCGCTGTGACGGGGTATGAGGACTGCCTCGTCCTCGCGAGCTCGATCCACTCGCGGGTGAGCTCGGCTGCCCGCCGCCGGTCGCCGTGGGCTTTGATGTAGCCGTGGGCCATCGCCGCAAGGTACCGGTTCCGGGCTTGATCATCCTCGATCCCGGTCACCTCGTGGTAGAGCTGCGGCGTAGCGATGAGTTGCAGCTTGTCAGCGAGATGGTCCTCGACCAGGCTGAGGCTTTCCCAGGCCCCTTTGCGCCCTGGCCGGTCGTGCAGGTCGCGGAGAATGTTGAGGTCGATCGCCGCCCGCAGCAGCGGGGAGGCATCAGGAGTAAGAAGATCAACGTGCCCGGGATTGTTGCGGTACCAGACCACTATGGTCGCCCTGTCGGCGCCTCGGCCCTTGATCTCCAGTCGTGGATGGAAGCCCAGGCTCGTCCACATGTCGGCGAGCTTGTAATCCTTACGGCAGTTCGCTCTGATTCCTGAGCGCGTGTGGTAGAGCTTGCTGATCTCCTCGACAAGTGCACGTGCGATGCCTTGCCTGCGGTGCGATGCGTTCACGACCAGGTGGGTCAGGGTGACCTCGTTACGCGGAAGGCCGTACAGCGCGTAGCCGATGACCTCGGCGTCTACCGAAGCGACCAGCAGACGCTTATTGCGGGCGGCGTCCGCGTAGGCCGCGCGGGGGAGAAGCCCAACGGTCTTGCGCGCTTTGTCGCCCAGCGCGATGGCCTCAAGCACCCGAGGGTCTGATGCGCCGATCAGTTCGAACTCAAGCTCCTCCATATGTTCCCTCCAGAAGGAGCTATATCATCAAATCCCCCTACTGTCAGCTTTCCCCCATTTACGGAAATCTTATCTATTCTTTTTGTACTGTAGTAGGGGTTATACGCTCCTGCTGGTGTTGTCCGGCCCGTGCCGCTGCCAGAAGCTGCCGTGCGTCTTGTGAACGGGCTGCCGGACACCAGGCGTTGGCCCCCAACCGTAACGGCTCGGCGGACTCACATGCCCTTCGATGCACCGACGCGCGGCAGTAGCCACGCCGACTGGCGGGGTGGTTCTTCCGGGGTATACCTCGAACAGTTCCTAGTCGACGGCGACATGCTCGAGCGAGAACGGGCTGACGCGAGATCTACCACCTCATCACCTCACCGCGCGCTGCGGTTGCATCAGCGGCTTGACGTCCATGAGGGCATCAAACTCGGACCACGTCCAGAATGACGCATGGTGCTTAACCCACTGATCGCCGAACAACCGGTAGGGAGTCCCGTCTTAAGTTGTCGTGGGGAACAGTGGGTCATGCGCAACATCGTCGGACCAGTAGTTGAAGCGATTGCCGAGCACACTCAAGAATGCTTCGGGAACAACCGGGCTGAGCCGGACCTCCAACCCCCATGCCTGTGCAGTAGCAACCCCGGCATTCGCGAGGTAAAACCACATCTGGTCGACCGTGAATGCCTCGTCCGGCGTAACAGGGTCGCTCGACTGCTCCTCGGCGAACATGAGCGCCCGGAACCGCTGCACGTCCGCGCTGCTGATGCTAGTCGTCATGTTAATGCCGCGTGCGACCGCTCGCCTGTTGACAACGATGTTCGCCACGGAGGTGAGCAGGTGCCAGTCCTTCCACCCTCCACGGCGTAGTTCGCCAACCGTAGCCATAAAGGTTTCGCTCGATGCAAGCCTTTCGAGCGTCAGTCTGACCGGCGCCCGCAGGGTCTCGTACCTTGACGTGATCATCCGAAGGGCCTCGGCGCGGTCGTAGCTTGCCGCAGGCTGCTCGAACGACTGCTCTGCGAGATCCGGTATCGGCTCGGGTTTGCATGTGACTTCCGGGGCGAGGTATGTGCCGTCGAGCCTGCGCAGGTCATCGAAGAACGCTTCCTTGTGGACGTCGACGAGCTCGTCGTACGGGCGGACGCAGGCCAGCATGTGGGGCAATCCGCGCTCGAAGGTTCGCTCCATCACTGCGACGAAGCCGGCCCGGCTCAGAAGCGACTGTGTCGCGATTGCCTGCATTGCTGCCGTCGTGACCTCAAGCTGACCTGCGTCGACGTCGAGGACTCCACTGCGGGTAAGTGTGACTAGATGGGCCGTGCCGCCGCGGTCAGCTTGCTCGACGAACACCTCGCTTCTCGGTACCTGATCCAGGGCCACATCGACCTCGATGGTGATAGCTCCGGGGACGAGGAGCAGGTCCTCACCGGCGAGGTCAGCCAGCGCGATCTGGGTTGCTGCGACGAACCGCTCGGCGGCCAGGACGTGTTGTCGATCGTTCCGAGTCTCCACGGTCCAGACGTTGCCCAAGGCGCTCCAGGTGTACCGGCGGGTGGGGCCTGCATCCGAGAACGGTCGCCCCAGTCCCCTGTTATCGGCCATCTTTGCGGTCTTTGCCTCGTCTGCAGGCTCCATGGAGTCGGCGCTCTCAAGGATCGGATCCGTCATGAGATTCAGCTGTGTTGACTCGATGACCGGCTCGATGAGGTGGAGGAAGGCGGGACGGAGTTCCCTCGCGGTGCGGAGAATGAAGCACTGGTCGATGAGCATGTCGTGGAAGTACGGGTAGCGCTCGAAACTCCAGGGGTCGCCAGCCAGCGCTCCTTGCGCCCAGATTCCGATCCTGAAGGTCTGGGTAGCGGTCAGCCACTGCCCGGCGAGGTGCTCGCAGGTCGCGGCGACGATGAATCCGCGTGCCGTCAGGACCGCGAGCTCGGGGTCACCGTTTGCTCGAGCGATGCTGGCGGCGCTCATGGCGTACTGCTTGGCGGCGAGTGGGAGACGCAGGTCGTAGTAGACGCGGGCGGCCAGGAGCATCATGAGGGCAGCGCCCTCGGTGGATTCGCCGTGCAGCCAGTCCATCTTCGCCGCGTGAATCTCTCGCAGGGCGTCGATCGGTCGTTTGGCTTGGAGGAGAGCGAGGGCACGGGATTGTGCCCGGTCTCCGGCTGCCGCGAGGCCGGCGCGCTCGACGGTCGCTTGGTCCAGTGCCTGCCGGACGTCCGGGTAGTCGTGGTGGTCGACCAGAAGCGGCGCGGTCATGTCGAAGATCATCGTGACCTCGTCGATCGGGACGAGTGGCGTGGACGGCAGGAGGTCTACCAGTTCGGCCAGATAGTTCATGCCCTTGTCGAGGTTGCGGGCCCCGCCGTCGGTGGGCGCCGACGGCAATGGGAGCCCGTTCTGCTTTGCCCGGCTGAGGGACCGATGGATCTCGGCTACGTCCGGCACGGTGCGAGGGTCCACGTCACGCATCTCCTCGGTCGTGAGACTCGTGGGGCCGTGGGAGAGGATGGCGGCGGCACACAGCAGCTGCGCTCGCGCGTTCGGCCCGTCCGTGCTGGCCAGCATCCGATCGACTGTTTGCTCAAGGTTGTCGAGCCATGCGCCTGACTCCTCAGGGTCTATCTGGGTCAGACTGCGGGGCTGCATTGATTCGATGAGCCTCAGGAGAGTGATGGAGTCCACGACGACGCCGGGGTCGGGGTCTTCGGTCTGTTGCCGGCCGAACAGGTCGCGAAGTACCGGATCAACCGGTAGGAGCGTGCTCATCCCGAAGGCTGTGGAAATGACGAGCTCGTACTCGATCCGGCTCAGAAGCGCAGGGTCGCCGCTTGCAGCCTCACGCAAGCGACGTGCAGCGACGAGCCAATCCGGGAGGTCGGCACGAGCCTCGATGTTGAGCGCGGAGAACCGGAGGCCTTCCCGCAGGTCGACTAGTTCACCGACCGTGCCGGCGAGCTTGCTCTGGGCCTCGCCAGTGTGCTCGGTCCTGGAGATACCAGTCCGGCAGTGTGGCTTCTGTCTGCGGTCGCTCAGGAGCAAGAGACGACGGGAGGTGGAGGTAGTCGACGGCCAAATAGAAGAGGTCGTGCGAGGCGAGCTCATCGGCGATCGCTTGCGCATCCCAAATATCGAGCGCAACCGAGTACGTGTCTCTCGCGAGCTTCTGGAGCTCGTGGCGCTTGGAGACGTTCACAGGAGCGACCGTGAAGTAGATGACCCTGTCGACCGGTGCGCTGTCCGTGCAGATTTTGGCCAGGTCGGCGCGGACCTTTGACGGGATGTCATCGCGTTGTGTCGTCACCGCGATCACTACGTCTTCATCCGTCACGAGTGCGGTGGACAGAGAGCTGTCCGGCAGCTCGGAAGCGATGATGCTCCAATAGCTCTCGCCGTCTCGGCCGTCGTCGCCGCCAGCAGCGACAGGCCCCGTGGCTGGCATCACGTTGCTGGCGATCCTGCGGCGAGTCAGGCCCAGGCACAGATGCTCGAACGGATGATGCGCATTCGACTCGCCCAGAGTCTCAAGATGGAACCGAATCTGCGTCGCAAGCTGGGTGGGCGATTCCAACGATGAGGACCTCTCGTGACATGGGCTATCAGTTTGCCTGAAACCACCGACAGGATCCGGCGCACTGTCCACGAGTGTGCCGATGTCTGGGATGACGAAAACGCATGGCCGTCAGGCGCCAGGGCGACCGACCCATGCCAAGTGTCGCTCCGCAACGAACGCGTCCTGGTTGAGACGGCCCTTGAGGATTCCGACACGTGTCCACCCCTCGACGACCTGGAGGCCAGCATCTGGCGGCGCGAGCAAGCTGCGGTCGATCAGGACCGGCCAGCGCTTCCAGGTGCCGTGGAGCTCCCACATCTGAGCAACGCCGATGTGGGCGCCCGAGCTTCGCACGCTGATCCAATGCTCAGGGTTCGCTGCAACCTCGTCGATGACTTCATGGTCCGACGGGCCCGTTGGCATCGCCGCGATATCTACGGCTCGCAGCGCTTCGAGGTCCCAGCGGATCTGCAACAGATCAACATCTCCGTAATCCCGGAGAAACGGACCCTTGTCGGAGTGGTCGTACAACCACTGCTCCACGACTTCAGCCGGCCAATGGAGGCCGAGCACACGGTCGGCTCTCTGGAAGGCAGCGAACCCCTCCCCCGATTCACGACATGCGTCGGCGATGGCGGTGAAGTCAGACAGGCGCATATGAAAACCTTGATCGCAACGGGTCTCGTTCTGAAGTCGTTCACGGTCCATACGCATCATCTGCCTCAGCTAGATCTCTTGGGTCACACAGCCAGTCGTCACCGTTAAATTCTAATGCCATGCCCGAAGATCACGGTTTATCACGGCCGGGTAGCCGGCCGTCATGAAATAGGGACTCTTACGACGTCCACTCATCGGCATGAGCGGATGCATCGCCAGCCAGTTGGCCATCACAAACATGCAGGTCATGCCCGTTCCCATCTGTGTGGCTTCCCCAGGCGGTTCGGACCTGCGCAGCGGCTTCTCAGTCAGAGTCCGCCAGCGAGACCGGCCTGCTTGACCAATCGCCCCCAACGCTCACTGCGCCCGAACTCACTCGCTATTGCCTTCCCCGCCGGAAGGTCTCCGTCAGGAGTGCGATTAGCCACCGCCCACTGCCACGCCTGCCGCTGAATCCCCGAGCCGCTCCGGACGCCTCCTCGGGACCGCGAACGTCCTACGCGAGTTCCATCGGATGTGCCGCGCTGGACTCCGTCTGAGAAACCTATGTCGTCGGCGCTACCCTCCGTCTGAGACTTCCCTGAGCCATTGGGAGAATCCGCTGGACTCGTAGGAGCTTCATATGACGACGCCGTTGTCGGACCAGGAAGCGTATGAGATTCCTCAGAGTCCATATGAGCCGCCTCGGACCTCGTATGAGGCACGTATGAGCCAATGCTCTCGACCGTAGTTTCCCGCGTACTGGTATGTCTGATCTGCCTCATAAGTAGCTCATAAGAGCCGATGAGAGCGCAGCTTGGCCATCCGGCGATCAGCCGACCGACTGCCGAGGGCTCGGCGACGGCGACGTTGGCAGCCAGGCTGGCAGTGCTGCCAATAATGAGCAGAGTCCATGGGAGCAAGCCGCTGCGCCTGCCGTGGCGGGAGTCCAGGAGCAGGGACATCGATGAGGCAGCGATCATTCCATCAACGGAGATCGGCAGTAGGGCAGCGGTCCACGACGTCTCGCCGTATCGCCTAACGAGCAAATACATGTGCTTGTACGAGATAATCGCCACGATTACCGCCAGCACGATCACACTCACGGTCGTCGCCCAACGGATCGCCCGCTCGGCGCCGCCTTTTCCTTCCGTCGCCATACCGATCAGCCCTCGACACTGTCGTCGACCAGCGCAGCAACATTAAGCTGGACATCTCCGAGAGGAAGGACAATATAGGCAGAAGGTTCATCACCCCCCGCCGTATTGCACCCATCTCGCCGAAGACAGGCCGACGCTCGGATCGAACCGCTCAGCGCGAACCTCGCTTATGAGCAGGGCCAGGTAGGGCGACGCTCTCTTCGACGATCAGAAAGCCGGGATGCGACATTCCCTTGTTCTGCGGGCTCTGCACCTTCCGCGCCCTATGCATCCCTGTTGGGACTTCAGGCGAGATAGAGGCCGACGACCCTATTGCATAAATGCTTGCTCGAGGCTGCCGGTTGCTCCAGCTTGTTTGACAAGACGGCCCCAGCGTTCCCGACGCCCGAACCGTTCGGCAATCGCTTTACCGGAGGGAAGTTCTCCAGTCGGCGTACGGTTGGCGATCGCCCATCGCCACGCACTGTGTTGCAGCTCAGATGCCGGACGTCGCGGTCGTGAACGGTCTCGGTCCGCTTTACCCGGATCACGCGGATGGACGACATCGTCTGTGTCTGGTTCTAGCCCTTCGGTGCTGTCCGTCTGAGCGTCGTATGAGGCTCTGATCAGATCGGCAGGTGCCGTATGAGCATCGTTTGAGGGAGCCTCGTCGCTGGTCAGCCTCGTATGAGGCACGTATGACCCGACCTCGTTCGCCGCGGGGCCCGCATCAGGCACCGGTTGCGCGAGCGGCGTCTTCCGGGCGGCAGCATGCCTGACCTGGCGCATCAAGAGCTCATATGAGCCGATCAAGGCAGCCGACGGCCACGCGGCGATCAGCCGGCCCACGAGCGAGGGTTCGGCCACCGCGACGTTGGCGGCCAGGCTCGCCGTGCTCCCGATCACCAACAACGTCCAGGGAAGGAGGCCACTACGCTGGCCGTTGCGGGAGTCGGCCAGCAGGGTCATGGACGAGGCAACGATCATCCCGTCGACAGAGACCGGCAGTAGGGCCGCGGTCCAGGAGGTCTCTCCGTACTCCAGGACCAGCGTGCGCATGTGCTTGTACGACAGCACCGCGGCGATCCCCGCCAGCACCACCACGCTGAGGGTCGTCGCCCACCGGATCGCCAGATCACCCGAGCGCGTCACCGCTCACCACTCCCGACACCGTCAACGCCGGTTCCCTCGGACTGATCAGGGCCAGCCGGTATGGATGATGCGGCTACGCCCGCTGATCCAGCGCCCTCACCTGGGGTTTTCTGGCTGCGGTACCCGTCCCTGCGGATCTTGGCATGGACCGGGGCAACCTGAATGACAGGCCCCTCGATTAAGGGCGAAAGGTTCTTATTGTGTCGGGCTGGGTGCGCCAATCCCGACAGTTCCCGGAGCTTCTCGGTGCCTACGTCGATGTAGGCGCTGGGGAGGCGGAACACCGGCTGGATGTGGTGGCGTCCGGTTACGCGGACTTCGTGGATCAGGGATCTGGAGGAGCGCCTTGCGGACGGCAGGTACGCCGTGCTGGACCGCTTCCGGGATGCGTTCTCGTACCTGCGGAGGTCGGCGAGGGCGTCGAGCGGTTGTTGTCGTTCGGCTCGGCGTCCGGTCATCGCGGCGACGGCCTTTTCGAACAGGCCGACATTCTGGTAGATGGCCAGTAACGCGTCGATGACGGCGGGCGCCACGACGTGTCCCGCCGTCGCAGGTACGGTCAAGAGTTCCAGTGCCCACCGGCCGTACGTCTGGCTGGCAGGGCTGGGGGCTTCTGGCAGGCGCACCACTCCTGACCGGCCCGCTATTCTCTTTGCTTCCGGCCCGGCGTACGCCGCCGGGGCGCCGCACGCGGGGGGAGCGCATGGAACACCGACCGCGGGCCGGGGCGACCCGTCGGGGCCGGGTGCCCGACCAGGTCGTCCACCGGGCGGTCCTGGAGGAGCTGCTGAGCGTAGGGTATGCCGGGCTGACCCTCGACCGGGTCGCGCAGCGGGCGGGCACGGCACGCGCCACGCTGTACCGCCGCTGGCCGGACAAGCGCCGCCTGATCGCCGACGCGGTCGCGGGCGCGCTGCCTCCGCTGGAGGCGCCGCCCGACACCGGTGACGTACGCGAGGACCTGCTGATCTGCTTCGAGCGCATGCACGACCTCCTCGGCGCGGCCGGTCGGCTCGCGGTGCAGGCCGTGGGTGCCGAGCTGCACGACGCCACCGGCAACGCGTTCACCGACCTCGTACGCGAACAGGTGCTGGAGCCCCGCGTCCAGGCCATCCTCGACGTCCTGCTCCGCGGCGCCGCGCGCGGCCAGATCCGCACCGAGGCCGCCGTACCGGTCCTCGCGCGCACCGGCCCGGCGCTGCTGCTCCAGCACCTGCTCATGTACGGCCGGCCACCGCACCGGGCGCTCATCGAGGAGGTCGTCGATCGCGTCATCCTGCCCGCCGCCGGGGCCGGATGAGCGGGCGGCGTCGCCGATCAGATCCGGTGGAGCCGGTTGGGAAGGGAGTTGACCTCCTCCACGCCGTCCTCGGTCACGATGACGGTGCCGCCCAGGTTGACCCGCCGGCGCCCGAATACGCAGTTGGGTTCTAGCGCGAACGTCATGCCCGGCTCCAGGACCAGCTCGCCTCCGACCGTGGGCACGCCGCCGACCGGCCCGTACCGCTCGACGCCCGGCGCCTGCCCGGCGGGCAGGCCGCATGCGGTGAAGGCGTCCAGCGGGTTCAGGCTGTGGATCAGCGGGGTGAGGTTCCAGCCGCCCGCGTCCCTGATCGGCGCGAACATCGCGTGGGCGACCTCGGCGAAGGTGACGCCGGGCCGGATGGCGGCGATCGCGGCGTCGTACCCGGCCCGCGCGGCCTCGGCGGCGCGCGCCGTGTCCGGGTGCGGCTCGCCGAGGACGACCGTGAGCTGCTGCTGCGTCTCGCGCAACGCGTACACCGGGAACAGCTCGGCGAGGACGACATCGCCGTCCGCCAGTACGCGGGGCGGCCGCGCCCGGTAGGTCCAGCTCGGCGGGCCCCACTCGATGCTCTCCCCGCCGGGTGCCACCACGAACACGCTGCCGCCGTTGTGCGCGCCGGCGCGCAGCGAGGCCGCGACGCCCTCCGCGTACGGGACCGTCTCCGGCACTCCGGGGGCCGTCGCCCCGATGATCGCCTCGCACATGCGCTCACCGGCGAGGCCGCACCAGCGCACCAGCGCGCGCTCCTCCGGGCTCAGGCAGCGCGTCAGCGCGAAGAAGTCCGCGTCCACAGGGACGAAGTCCGCCCCGGGCAGGGCCTCGGTGAGCCGGCGCCAGGTGCCCGCGGGCACGATGCCGTCGGGGTGGAACGCCTTCGCGCCCAGGCCGACGACGCCGATCCTGGAGGTGGCGAGCCCGCGTTCGCGCACGCACGCCGCGACGAAGGCGCCGCCCCGCGCGGCGCCCGCGGGCAGGTCGCCCGCGTGCGTGACGAACTGCTCGGGCTCCAACCAGCGCTCCTCTCCGCGCACGCCCGCCTCGTAGTGTCCGCCGACGGTGAGATGGACGGGCGCGAGCAGCCGGGGCGTCTCGTCGCGGAGGATCAGGACGACGCCGCCCG
>NZ_JBHLZP010000062.1:0-25133 GCF_042429965.1 Actinoallomurus acaciae | reverse complement strand
GAAGGCCGCAGCGGAGCAGCCCATGACGCGTGCGGCGTCGCGGGGCGCCAGGTCGTACCACGTGGCCAGGACGATCACCTCGACGTCCCGTTCCTCCAGCGCCGACAGCGCGGCACGGACGGCGTCGCGATCCACGACGCGGTCGGCCACGTCGGGGCCGGCCAGGTCGGCCGTCGTGGTCGCCGCGGCGACCCGGTCGGCGAGCGCCCGCCGGCGACGGCCGGAGTCGTACTGCTTGTGCAGCAGGTTCCGCGCCACGCCGAGCAGCCACGGCAGGGGTGCGTCGGGCAGGTCGCCCAGCCGCCGCCAGGCGACCAGGAACGTCTCACTGGCCACGTCCTCCGCGGCGTCCTGGCCGGCGCGGAGCAGCGCGTACCCGAGCACGCTCCGGTAGTGCCGGTCGTACAGGGCCGTGAATCGTTCGGCGGGGTCGTTCACGCCTGCGTCCTTCGGGGTCGTCGATGGCTGACGCGAAGTAGTCCCTCCGACGGGAACGCCGATTACACCGCGACGGCGCGCGAACGAGAAAAGGCCCCGGCAGATGCCGGGGCCTTCTCGCGAAAGGTCGTCAGGACGTCTCGGCCGGGTCCTTGATCTCCTGGTCGGCGGCGTCCGCGTCCGCGGGCGCGGGGACCTCCTTGAGCTTGAGGGTCTTCGCCTCGCCCGCGACCTTGACGACCGCGGCGTCCACGACGTCGGCGGCCTCCTCCGCCGGGTCGGTGACCGGCGGGTGGGAGCGGCGGCGGATCCCGAGGATGCTGACGAACAGCGACGCGAAGATCATCTGGAAGCTCATGATGAGCGCGGTGGCGGCCGGTACGACGATGCGCAGCGAGTCGCGCGGGTCCAGTTCGCCGAAGCTGTGGCCCTGCCAGTGCACCAGCGAGGCCACCAGCCCGACGAGGCCGGCGAGCGCGAGCAGGCCGCCGACGACGAGGCCGCGTTCGAGGCTCCAGGAGTCGACGACGCGTTGCACCCGCCGATCATGGGGAAGGAAGCCCTCCTCCATGGCGTACACCTTGGTCAGCAGCGCGAACAGCACCGCCTGGAACCCGATCACCAGCATCGCCGAGGCCCCGACCAGGGTGTCGACGTCGAAGGCGATGTCACCGACGCGGACCGGGCCGGTGGACAGCGCGACGCCGCCGACCAGCCCGAGGGTCATCAGCAGCAGGCCCGGGATGAGGAACAGCCAGCGCGGGCTGTAGAGCATGAGGAAGCGCAGGTGGCGCCAGCCGTCGCGCCAGGTGCTCAGGTGCGGGGCGCGCGAGCGGCCGTCGGGCGAGAGCGTGGTGGGCACCTCGCGCACGTCGTACTTGGCGAGGGTGCAGCGGACCACCATCTCGCTGGCGAACTCCATGCCGCCGGTCTGCAGGCCGAGCCGCAGGATCGAGTCGCGGCGGAACCCGCGCAGCCCGCAGTGGAAGTCGCCGATCTTGCTGCGGAAGAACAGCCGGCCGACGAAGCTGAGCACCGGGTTGCCGAGGTACTTGTGCAGCGGCGGCATGGCGCCGGGCGCGATACCGCCCTTGAAGCGGTTGCCCATGACCAGGTCGGCGCCGTCCCGCAACTCGGTGAGGAACGGCATCAGCGAGGTGAAGTCGTAGGAGTCGTCGGCGTCGCCCATGACGACATAGGTGCCGCGGGCGGCCCGGATGCCGCCCATCAGGGCGTTGCCGTACCCCTTGGCGGTCACCGGCACGACGCGGGCACCCGCCTCACGGGCGAGCTGCTGGCTCCCGTCGGTGCTGCCGTTGTCGGCGATGACGACCTCACCGTCGACGCCGTGCTCAGCGAAGAATCCGAGGGCCTTGCGCACGCATGTCTCTACGGTCTCCGCCTCGTTCAGGCAAGGCATCACCACGGAGAGTTCCACGTCGTGTCCTCCATTACCCCTCCGCGACCATGCTTCGGGGGTTTCGACTAACCTCGTCATTGTTCCGACAAGTGGCGTGTGTTACCCATGATGCCCGCCGGCGAGCGGCTGTGTGTTGCAAAGCCGCAACCTTTGACTTCACATGAAGCACCCTGCTGACGGCAGGCTGGGGATACAGGATAAGGGCTGTGCTGTCCAGAGAGGTCGGTCCCACTTGACTACCGCGGGAGAACAGAGCGGGGAATCCGCCGTGACCGGCGCGCCGCCTGACACGTCACCTGACGGGTCCGCGGATGAAAAGCCGCAGGTCAAAGCGGTAAACGGCGTCACGAACAAGGAGGCCGCGCCAGAGAAAGGGCGCGTCCGCCGTGTCGGTTTCGTCTCATTCGGCGTGCTCCCGTTCCTGCTCTCCCTCGTCCGGCGTCACAAGATGTTCACCGCCGTGCTCGCGGGCGGCGCCTTCCTGCGCGCGCTCGCCATGCTGGGCTACCGGCCCGCGTCGTGGTTCAACGACTCGTTCGACTACCTGCACGTCGCGATGTCCCCGTACCCGCATCCGATCCGGCCGGACGGCTACTCGTTCCTGCTGTGGGCGCTCAAGCCGTTCCACAGCTTCGCCCTGGTGGCCGGGCTCCAGCACCTGATGGGCCTGGCCGGCGCGGTCATGATCTACGCGCTGCTGCGCAGGAAGTTCGGCCTGCCGAACTGGGGTGCGTCCCTGGCGACCGTGCCGCTGCTGTACGACGGCTACCAGATCCAGCTCGAGCACCTGATCCTGTCCGACATCCCGTTCGAGTTCCTGATCCTGTGCGCGGCGACGATCGTCCTGTGGCACGGAAAGGCGATCACCTGGAAGATCGCGGGAGTGGTCGGGCTGCTGGTCGGGCTCGCCACGCTGACGCGCACCGTCGGCGAGCCGGTGCTGGTCGCCATCGTCGTGTACTTCCTGATGCGCCGCTTCAACTGGCGCATCATCGTCGCGACGGTCGTCCTGTGCGCGCTGCCGCTCGGCGCGTACGCGGGCTGGTTCTGGGCCTGGTACGGCAAGCCGGGCATGACGACCAGCAGCGGCGTCTTTCTGTACGCGCGGGTGACGGAGTTCGCCGACTGCAACAAGATCAAGCCGCCGGTCTCGGAGTACCCGCTCTGCAAGGACAGCCGCACCTCCCACACGCCGCTGACGTTCTCCCAGGACGCCATCTGGGACCGCAACTCCCCGTTCCACCGGGTGCCGGCCGCGCGGTTCACCAGCTACCAGAACCAGCTCGCCGGCGACTTCGCCAAGCGCGCCATCCTGGCCCAGCCCTTCGACTACGCCGTGGTCGTGCTGAAGGACTTCCTCTACACCTTCAAGTGGCACCGGTCGGTCTTCCCCGACAAGGCCACGTATCAGATGTACGAGTTCGGCAAGAAGTCCGCGGCCCTGCCGAGCTGGCGGATGAGCCGTGACCAGACGGCCTCGTCCGAGGCGCACAAGTACGAGGACGGCAACGCGCGTACGCGGATCATCACGCCGTACGCCACGGGCATCCGCGAGTACCAGAACGCGGCGCACCTGCCCGGCACACTGCTCGGCGGCATTCTCATCGTCGGCCTGGCCGGGCTGGTCCCGCTCTGGCGGCGATGGGGCGGCGAGGCGTTCCTGCCCTGGATTCTCGCGACCGGGCTGCTGCTGGTGCCGCCGGCCACCGCCGAGTTCGACTACCGGTACGTGCTGCCGACGGTGCCGCTCGCGTGCATCGCCGCCGCGATCGCCTTCTCCCGCGAGCCGCGCGAGAAGCTGAGGCGGCTCCTGTGGTGGCGCGGGCGCGCGGCCGAAAAGACGGACGGCCCCTCCGACGCACCGGAGGAGCCGGGGAAGCCGGCCGCTCAGAACGCGGTGACCGCGTCCTGAGCCGGCTTTCAGCAACTCTTGGGAGAAGGCCGGAAGCGAGGCGCTCCGTACCGGATGCCGATCAGTAGGCGTGCAGCCGGCGGAGCCGGAAGATCATCTCCAGCTCGGTGTGCCGCTGGCGGGGGATCGGCGCGACGGCGCCCCAGCCGGTGGGCAGGATCTTGACGTCGTAGCCGCCGCAGGACGGGCACACCGGCTCCGCCCACGGGCAGGTGCAGCGCTGGCTCAGGTGGTGGTAGACGACGGCCTCCCCACCGTGACCGTCCGAGGATCGTCCGACCTCGAACTCCTTCTGCCACTCGTGCAGGCAGCCGAGGCACTCGTACTTCCACGTCTCATGCGAGATCATGGATTCGTGCATTTCCCGTCACCCCCGGGCGAAACCATCGGATTACGTCCCGCCACGAGTTTTCCCCATTAAGTCTCGTTTGAGGGGGCCTGAGCTGCGTAAAGCTTACGTCAAATAATCGTCATCACCTGGTTTTTCGGGCAATAACCGCGTCATAAAGCTCTCTTTTCGGTACACGATATTCTCGTGCAACCTCGCCAATCGCGTCCTTTCTGGCCGTGCCATCGGTGACGCGCCGCTCGACCTCGTCGGCCAGCGCGTCCAGGTCCGCCGGCCCGGTGCGCTCCGGGGCACCCCCGACGACGACCGTGATCTCACCGCGCACGCCGCCCGAGGACCACGCGGCCAGTTCACCAAGCGGCCCACGACGCACCTCCTCGTACGTCTTGGTCAGCTCGCGGCACACGGCGGCGGGCCGGTCGGCCCCGAGCGCGCCCGCCATCGCCTCCAGCGCGGCGGTCAGCCGGTGCGGCGCCTCGAAGAACACCATCGTGCGGGGCTCGGCGGCCAGCGCGGCCAGCCGCGACGCGCGCTCCCCCGCCTTGCGCGGCAGGAAGCCCTCGAAGCAGAAGCGGTCGCTGGGCAGCCCCGAGACGACCAGCGCGGTCGTCACCGCGGACGGCCCGGGCAGGACGGTGACCGGCACCTCGGCCTCGATCGCGGCGGTGACGAGCCGGTATCCCGGGTCGGAGACTCCCGGCAGCCCGGCGTCGGTGATGACCAGCACGTCGCGGCCCTCACGCAGCTCCTCGACCAGCTCGGCGGCGCGGGCGCGTTCGTTCGCGTCGTAGTACGACACGATCCGCGCGGCGGTGGTGACGCCCAGTTCGGCGGTGAGCCGCCGCAGGCGTCGGGTATCCTCCGCGGCGATGATGTCGGCCGCGCCCAGCGCGCCCCGGAGGCGTTCGGATGCGTCCTCCGCGCGGCCGATCGGCGCGGCGGCCAGCGTCAGCGTCCCAGATGTTCCCACAGCACCCATCTTCGACCCCGGTGTCACCGTCCCGCACCTCGGCGACCACCGCGCCGGGGCGATCTCATGAGGGCAGGCAGTCCGAAGTGCACAATCGGCCCGGTATCCCCCCGTACGATGTCCGGGTGGTGGCGATGACAGGACTCGAACCCGCTCCTCGGTCCCAGCGCGACGGCCGCCCGCCATCGCTGCGCCAGTGGATGGCGCCGGCGATTCCGGGCAGCAGGCTGATGGGGTGGCTCGGCCCGCTGCTCGTGACGCTGTTCGCCGGCGTCCTGCGGTTCTATGACCTCGGCAAGCCCCGCGCGGTGATCTTCGACGAGACCTACTACGCCAAAGACGCCTACGCGCTGCTGAAGTTCGGGTACGAGCACAACACGGTCAAGAACGCCGACAGCCTGCTGCTCCAGCATCCGCCGAACCTCAACATCTGGGCCGACGGGGGCAGCTTCGTCGCCCATCCGCCCGCCGGAAAGTGGCTGATCGCCATCGGCGAGTGGATGTTCGGCATGACCCCCTTCGGCTGGCGGTTCGCCTCGGCCGTGATCGGCACGCTGTCGGTGCTGATCCTGGCCCGGGTCGCACGCCGGATGACGCGCTCGAACCTCCTGGGCACCGCGGCCGGCCTCCTGCTCGCGCTGGACGGCATGCAGCTGGTGACCAGCCGCACCGCGATCCTGGACATCTTCGTGATGTTCTGGATCCTGGCCGGGTTCGCGTGCCTGGTCATCGACCGCGACCGCACCCGTGCGGCGCTCGCGGCCAAGGTGATGGAGACCGGCAACGAGAGTGAGCTGGGGCCGTTCGTCATGCACTGGTGGCGCCTGGCCGCCGGGCTCTGCCTGGGCACGGCCGTGGCCACCAAGTGGACCGGGATCTACTACATCGCGGCGTTCGGCATCATGGTCCTGATCTGGGACATCGGTGCGCGGCGCGCCGCCGGGGTCCGCCAGCCGTACGCCGGGGGGTTCCTGCTCGACGCGGTGCCGGCGTTCGTGTCGCTGGTGGTGGTGAGCGGCATCACGTACCTCGCGTGGTGGAGCGGCTGGATCTTCAACGCGGGCGGCTGGGGCCGCGGCCGGGTGTCCGGCAACCCGATCACCGCGTTCGTCCAGGCGATGCCGCGGCTGTGGAACTACCACCAGCAGATGTGGCACTTCCACACGACGCTCACGGTCAAGCACGACTACCAGTCCTGGCCGTGGAACTGGATGTTCCTCAAACGGCCGGTGGCGTTCTACTACAACGAGCCGTCGGGCTGTGGCGCGAGCAAGTGCTCGCGTGAGGTGCTCGGCATCGGTACCCCGGCGATCTGGTGGGTCTCGATCATCACCCTGCTGGTCGTCGCCGGCTGGTGGCTGGTGCAGCGCGACTGGCGGGCCGGAGCGACGGTCGCGGGCTTCCTGGCCGGCTGGCTGCCGTGGTTCTACTTCGGCTTCGGCCACCGGACGATGTTCCTGTTCTACGCGACCCCGATGCTGCCGTTCATGGTGCTGTCGATCGTGCTGGTCATGGGGATGCTCCTCGGCCCGGCCGACGGATTGCCGCTCAGACGCGTGTTCGGCGCGGCCGCGTGCGGGGCGTACGTCCTGCTCGTGCTGGCCAACTTCTACTTCCTGTATCCCATCCTCACCGGGCAGATCATCCCGTACGACGCCTGGCACAGCCGCATGTGGTTCGACTCATGGATCTGAAGGCCCGCACCCGGGTCTGGCGCGGCGGGAAGCTCGAGAAGGAGCACTTCCCCGCCGCTCAGATCAGCGACTACCTGGCCGAACCGGACACCGTCGTGTGGCTGGACCTGTGCGCCCCGGACGAAGACGGCCTGGGCATCATCAGCGAGGAGTTCGGCCTGGACCCGCTCGCGGTCGAGGACGCCCTCAGCCAGCACGAACGCCCGAAGCTCGACCGCTACGAGGAGCACCTGTTCTTCAACGCCTACGCCGTGCGGCTGAGCGAGGACAGCGGTGAGCTGGCCACGCACGAGATCTCGGCGTTCATCACCGACCGCGCGCTGGTGACCGTACGGGGCGATGAGGACTTCGACCTCGACGCGCTGCTCCAGCAGTGGGACTCCTCCCCCGACCTGGCCGAGTACGGCGTGGCGTACCTCCTGCACGGGCTGATCGACCTGATCGTCGACGGGCACTTCGCCGCCGTCCAGTCGCTGGACGCCGCGATCGACGATCTGGAGGAGCGCCTCTTCGGCGACGAGGTGCCCACCCGGGAGACCCAGCACCGCAGCTTCCGGCTGCGCAAGAGCCTGACCATGCTGCGGCGCGTGGTCCTGCCGATGCGCGAGGTCGTCAACACGCTGCTCCGCCGCGACCTGCACGTGGTGCCGGACCCGATGACGCCGTACTTCCAGGACGTGTACGACCACGTGCTGCGCGCCACGGAGTGGACCGAGAGCCTGCGCGACGTCGTCACGAGCCTGCAGGAGACCCGCATCGCGTTGCAGGGCAACCACCTGAACCAGGTGATGAAGAAGCTGACGGGCTGGGCCGCCGTCATCGCGGTCCCGACGGCCGTGACGGGGTTCTACGGCCAGAACGTCCCGTACCCCGGCTATGGCAAGCAGTGGGGCTTCGTGGTCAGCCTGGGCGTCCTCATCGCCACGGCTCTGGCGTTGTACGCCATCTTCAAGAAACGCGACTGGCTCTAGCCGGGCGGCCGCGGCGGCGCTGACGCCGCACGGCGCGGACAGGCGCGGGCATCAGGTGCCGCGGCTGTGCAGTCCGGCGAGTGCCGCGTCAAGGATCGGCTGCCGGTATTCCGGGGTACCGGGGATCTTCGCGATGGCCACCACGAGATCGAGGATCTGGTCGAGGTCGAGGTCGCCGGCGATCTGATGGGCGTCCTGGGCGGCGGAGAGCAGCGGCCGGCCGGCCGCGAGCATCCGGCCCCGGCTGTCGAAGACGGGATCGGTCCTGTCCGTGTGCTCGAGCAGCCCGAGGACGACCGGCCGCTTGGTGGTGACGTACTGGAAGAACCGACGCAGCCAGGTCGTGAGCCGCTCCCCCGGGCTGTCACCCTCGACCGTCGCGGCGGCGGCGCAGACCTCATCGACCTCATCGACGAGTAGTGCCTCCAGGAGTTCGTGGCGGGTCGCGAAGTTGCGGTACAGGGTTGCCGGGCCGACCCCGGATCTCCGGGCGATCTCGGCCATTGACGTCTCGGCTCCGGTGGCGGCGAAGGCGGTGCGTGCCGCTTCGAGGATCCGCTGGCGGTTGCGGGCCGCGTCGGCCCTCTTGGAGGGCGGATGGTCGGTCATTCGTGTGTCCTTGCATAAGTGGATAGGGTCTCCGTATAGTGATGTGGACACCCTCTCCGTTTCCTTCGGAGAACTCTATCGAATCTGCCCAAGGATCCGCCATGAGCACGGCAAGCGCCCCCGGGCCGACGGTGATGACCGGCCCATCACGTCCCGTTCACCGCCGGCTGGTGCTGGCGATCTGCTGTCTCAGCGTGTGCGTGACCGGCATCGACCTCACCATCGCCAACGTGGCGCTCCCGTCGATAAGCAAGGACCTGCACGCCTCGGTCAGCGGCCTGCAGTGGACGGTCGACTCCTACTCCCTGGTCATGGCCTGCCTGCTCGTGCTGTCCGGATCGATGGCCGACCGCTTCGGTCGCAAGCGGACCTTCCAGCTCGGGCTGTCGCTGTTCTCCCTCAGCTCCCTCCTTTGCGGCCTGGCGCCCGGCGCCGGGTGGCTGATCGCCTTCCGCGGCCTGCAGGCGGTGGGCGGCTCGATGCTCAACCCGGTCGCGATGTCGATCATCGTCAGCGTGTTCACCGACCGCCGGGAACGGGCACGAGCGATCGGCGTGTGGGGGTCGGCGATCGGGACCACCGTCGCGGCCGGGCCCGTGCTCGGCGGCCTGCTGGTCAGCGGTATCGGCTGGCGATCGGTGTTCTGGGTCAATGCCCCGATCGGGATCGCCGCCATCCTGCTCACCCGAAGATTCGTCCCCGAGTCCAAGGCCGCCCGGGGCCGTGCGTTCGACCCGGCCGGCCAGGCGCTGATCATCGTCCTGTTCGCGTCGATCATCGCCGCGACGATCGAGGGCCCCCGCCACGGATGGGCGGACCCCTGGATCGTCGGGCTGTTCGTACTCGCCGTCCTGGCCCTCATCGGGATGCTCATCGTCGAGCCCCGGCGATCCGAGCCACTGATCGACCTGCGGTTCTTCCGCAGCCCTCCGTTCTCCGCCGCGAACACGATCTCCGTCGTGATGTCGGCCGGTCTCGGCGGGTTCCTGTTCCTCAACACCCTCTACCTCCAGGATCTCCGCCACTTCAGCCCCCTGCGCGCCGGACTGATGATCATCCCGATGGCCGTGGGTCAAGCCGTCGCCGCCAATCTCTCCGGGCGGCTTCTCGCCTCCCGGGGCGCCCGCCTCCCCCTCACGCTGGGCGGCGCGCTACTCGCCATCGGCGGCTTCCTCCTCGTCCCCCTGACCGCGCACACCGAGAGCGTCCACCTGCTGGCCGCCTACACCGTCTTCGGCGTCGGCGCGGGCATGGTCGCCCCGCCGATCACCAACACCGCCGTCTCCGGACTGCCGCCCGACCAGGTCGGTGTCGCCGGCGCGCTCGCCGCCAGCGCCCGCCAGTTCGGCATCTCCATCGGCGTCGCCGTCACCGGCTCGATCGTGGCCGGCACCGGCGCCGGCTTCATCGACTCGAGCCACGCCGCCTGGGCCGTCCTCGGAGGCTGCGGACTCGTCGCGCTCGCGCTCGGCGTCATCTCCACCAGCGGCTGGGCCAGGGCCGCCGCGGCTCGCAACGGCCGGCGCCTCGCCGCCCCCTCCACGGGTTCGATCTCACGCTAAAGGAGTGCGATTCAGCCATGAAACTCGGTCTGCACATCTCGGACTTCACCTGGGACGGCGGCGCACCCGAGCTCCGGTTCAAGCTGGCGGAGATCGCGCGGCGCGCCGAGGAAGCCGGCGTCGATCGGATCAGCGTCATGGACCACGTCTGGCAGATGGCGACGATCGGCCCGCCCGAGCACGAGATGCTCGAGGCGTACACGACGCTCGGCTGGCTGGCGGCGAAGACCGAGCGGGTCAAGCTGCTCGCGTTGGCGACCGCCGTCGTCTTCCGCGAGCCCGGCCTGCTCGCGAAGGCCGTGACCACCCTCGACGTGCTGTCCGGCGGGCGCGCGATCCTCGGCATCGGCGCGGCGTCGAACGCGAACGCGGACGAGGCGGCCGGCCTCGGCCTGTTCTTCCCCCCGGTCGCCGAGCGGTTCGAGCGGCTCGAGGAGGCGCTGCGCATCGTCAAGCAGATGTGGAGTGCCGACGAGGGCCCGTTCGACGGTAAGCACTACCACCTGGCCCGCACGCTCAACTCCCCCCAGGTGCTGTCCCGCCCGCACCCGCCGATCCTGATCGGCGGCGAGGGCGAGAAGAAGACGCTGAAGCTCGTCGCCCGCCACGCGGACGCGTGCAACATCGGCGTCTACGACCTCGGCGAAACGGCTCGCAAGCTCGACGTGCTCCGCCGGCACTGCGCCGACGAGGGCCGCGACTACGATCAGCTGGAGAAGACGGCAGGGCACCGCTTCGACCTGGGAGAGAACGGCGAGAACGTCAACAAGACGATCGAGCACCTGCACGCGGTCGCCGAGCTAGGCATCGCCCAGACCCACGGCCCCCTGCTCCGGGTCGGCGAGCCCGGTCAGCTCGACCTCTTCGGCGAAAGGGTCATCCCAGCCGTCGAAAAGTTCTGACGCTGTGGACGACCACGAGGCGGCCGCCGATCCCGACGCTACTAGGACCTGTCCGCGCGGATCCGCGCCAGCTGCTGCGCGGCGATGAGGAGGACGAACAGCCCGAAGACCCAGCCGAGGACGGCGTCGCCGAGTACGAGGCCGGCCGACGCGCCCAGCAGCGCGCCGGGCGCGGCGCCACAGGCGAGGGCGGCACCGAGGCGCGGTGAGGCGGTGTGCTGGCGCAGGTGCTGAACCGAGGCGACGATCGAGTTGGGCAGCATGACCAACAGCGAGGTCCCCTCGGCGGTGTGCGGGCCGACCCCGAAGATCAGGATCAGGACGGGGACGGTCAGGCTGCCGCCGCCCAGCCCCATCGCGGCCGACCAGGCGCCGACCACCACCCCGATCACGACCGTGAGCAGCACCACCACGGTGACGTCGTGCCGCGGCCCGGCGCCGAGGAGCGGCGAACCGCCGGAGGGCCCGACGCCGGCCGCCCCCAGGCACAACTCAGCGGCGACGACGGCCAGGACGACGGCGAAGGCCGCGCGCAGTGCCTGGTCACCGGCCCGGGCCGCGACGCGCGCCCCGAAGAACGCGCCGAGGACCCCACCGACCATCAGCCCGGCTCCGGCGGTGGCGTCGAGGTGCCCGCCCCGCAGCTCGTAGACGGCGGCACCGACCACGGCGACCGCCACATTGACCAGGTTGGCCGTGCCGTGGATCGCCCCGCGCCGCAGGGTGGTGAGCCGGTCGAGGATGGGCACGGTCACCACGCCGGTGCCCCCGCCCAGCAACGCGCCGACGGCTCCGCCGACGACACCGGTGGCGAGGGTCACCCGCCGGGGCACCTGCGGGGAGCCGGTGTTCGCGCCGGCCTGGGGAGCGGTCATGGACCCCAGACTGCCGCCCAGCCCGGGCGACGAGTTAGCGCTAACCTGACAATCGATGTCGCCAACCCGCCGTCACCACCCGCCGAACCCGACCCGGCGCCGCTTGGAACGCCGGGACCGGATCGAACGACACGACCACAACCGGCACCAGCTCCTGTATCCGACCAGCGGCGTCATCTCGGTCACCACCGACGCCGGCACGTGGGTCATTCCGCCGCTGAGGGCGATCTGGCTGCCCGCCGGCTGCCCGCACGCCCATGCCGCCCACGGGCCCGTCGAGGTGTGCTCGATCCTGCTTCCCGCCGACACCACCCGGCTCGACACCGGCCGGCCGACCCTGCTCGCCGTCTCGCCGCTGCTCCGCGAGATCCTTCTCGCCCTCACCGCCACGCCACAGCCCCCGGCCGACGCGCGCAGGCGGCTCGAAGCCGTCATCTTCGACCAGCTTCAGCCGTCATCCGCCAACGCGTCCCACCTGCTCCCCGAACCGGGCGACGACCGGCTCCAGGCCATCGCCGCCATCCTGCGCGAGGACCCCGGCGACCCGCGCACCCTCGCCCAGCTCGGCCAGGTGGCCGGAGCGAGCGAACGGACCCTCAGCCGCCTCTTCCGCACCGACACCGGCATGAGCTTCCCGCAGTGGCGCGCCCAGCTCCGCCTCCACGCCGCTCTGATCGACCTCGCGGCCCAGCTCCCGGTCGGCGTCGTCGCGCACCGCTGCGGCTACAGCACCCCGAGCGCCTTCATCGCGGCCTTCCGGCACGCCTTCGGCGTCACCCCCGCCGCCTACATGCACCGGCCTGGGCGTCCCATCGTCAAGAAACGCGACCGGCTCTAGCTAGATCCGGTTCATCTGAGTGAGATCGATGTCAATGTCGAACGGAGCCGTGAGCTTCAGCAGATCGTGGTGAATGCCGGTGAGCGCGTACGACCGAGTGGCGGGATCCAGCTCGTACACGTAGACGGTCGGCCGCCCCTCCGTGTTCTCCACCCTCCAGAAGTGGGCCAACCCCGCGGCCGCGTAGAGCTGCGGTTTCCGCTCCCGGTCTCTGACCTCCGAGTCCGGCGAGACCACCTCGACCACAAGCACCACGTCGGAGGGTCGGAAGCTGGTCTTCGTGGTGTCGAGCGCCTCCTCGGCCTGAACCACGACCAGATCCGGCTCGGGACGCTGACGCTTCCCCAGCGTGACGGTCATCAAGTCCTACCCCGAGTGAACGTCGAGCGACCGATCGTGACCGCGGTCATGCGAGGTCGGCGGGGTCGGTGTTGGCACCGCAGCAGATGACGGCGACGCGTTCGTCGTCGGACGGGGTGTAGGCGCCCGTCAGGAGGGCGGCGTAGGCCGCGGCGGTGCCGTGTTCGACCACGATGTGGTGGTCCTGCCACAGGGCGCGCCGGGCGGCGATCACATCGTCGTCGCTCACCAGCAGCGACTCCACATCCGTGCGCCGGGCGACCGCGTACGGGATCTCGCCCACGCGGCGGGCGCCCAGGGAGTCGGCGGCCACGCCCGACACCGGCGCGTCGACCGGCCGTCCCGCCGCCAGTGCGGCGTTGAGTGACGGACAGCGCTCCGGCTCGACCGCGATCACGCGCGACCGGCCCTCCAGCGCCGCCGCGATGCCGGCCATCAGCCCGCCCCCGCCGACCGAGACCAGCACCGTGTCGACGCCGCCGGTCTGCTCCTCCAGCTCCAGCGCCAGCGTCCCCTGGCCGGCGCAGACCTCCGGCTGGTCGTACGGGTGGCCGAACAGGGCGCCCGAGTCGGCCGCGCGCTTGGTCGCGGCCTCGTACGCCTCGGCGTACTCGCGTCCGACCTGGCGTACGGAGGCACCGAGCGCGCGCAGCCGGGCGACCTTCACCGCGGGCGCGGTCTCCGGTACGAACACCTCCGCCCGGGCGCCCAACTCGCGGGCGGCGTACGCGTAGGCCAGGCCCGCGTTGCCGCCCGACGCGGCGATCACACCCGCCTCGGGGAGACCGCCTCCCTCGACCGCGGCGAGAACCCGGTTGAAGGCGCCACGCGCCTTGAACGAACCGGTGTGCTGGAGCTGCTCCAGCTTCAGCCACAGGCCGTCGTCCCGGCGCAGGACCGGTGTCCGGAGCACCCGCGAGCCGGTACGCGCCCGTGCCGCCTCGACGTCGTCACGCGAGATCATTCATCCACCGTACCCACGGCGCGCGGGGGCACGTACGGCCGTCGCCGCGGTTACCAGGAGACGAAAAATGGCCAAGTCGGCTCATAACAATTGTGATGCGGGCTCTTATGAAGAATGAGGGCGACACGGGATGCTGGTGCCGTGACGGGCCCAGCGAAGACCCGCAGCGCGGCCGAGCGAGTGGCCGTACAACTGGCGACCTGGCCTGGTCTCAGGGCCGGTCGTCCCTCGTGCGGTACCGGGCGGAGCTTCAACTTCCGTGGCGGTGAGATCCTCCACCTGCACACGGGCGAGGAGGCCGATCTCCGCTTGTCCCGCGGTTTCGTCGAGCGCCTGGACACGGTGCTCGTCGAGAGCGGCCAGGTCGTCGTACGGCCCGGCGACGACTGGGTGACCGTGCTGCTCGACACCGACACGGCGGGCGCCATCCTGATCAGCCTGACGAGCCTGGCGATCCGCGCGGCCGAGGAGGCGGCGCCGGCCCGGCCGTGCACGTGGCAGCGCACCCGCCCGCGGCCCCGGCTGCGCACGCCCTGGTCGTGATCAGCGGTCGACCAGCTCGAACATCCGCTCCCAGCGGTCGGTGACCATGTCGGCGGAGAACCGGCGCACCGAGGTACGGGCCTGGCGGCCGAGCTTGGCGCGCAGGCTCTCGTCGCTCATCAGGCGGGCGAGCTGTTCGGCGAACTCCGTGGTGTTGCCCGGCCGTACGAGGAGCCCGTCGGACTCGTGCGTGATCAGTTCGCGGACGCCCGGCGCGCAGTCGAACGCCACCGTGGGCAGGCCGTACGCCATCGCCTCCATCACCGAGATCGGGAAGCCCTCCATGCGTGAGGACAGCGCGAAGATCGACGCCTCGTTCAGCGCGCCCTCGACGTCGGCGGTCGTCCCGGCGAACTCCACCGTCTCATCGACGCCGAGGTCCGACGCCTGGCGGCGCAGGGCCTCCTCGTCGGGGCCGGAGCCGTACAGGCGCAGCCGCCAGTCCGGGAAGGCCCCGGTCACCTCCGCCCACGCCTCCAGCATCATGTCCTGTCCCTTCTCGAAGGACAGCCGGCCAAGGAGTTCGACCACGGGCCGCGACAGGTCCGGCAGGACCGACGGGGTGACGTGGAGCGGGTTCGGCATGAAGTCGGCGTTGGACATGTGGTCGCGGGCCCAGGAGTCGGCGTCCTCGGTGCTGAGCACGAGGAACCGGTGCACGTCGGTGAAGTAGCGCTTCACCCGCTGGTACCGCGAGGAGGCCTTGGTCGCCTGGTAGGACTCGTGGCTCATGCCGATGACCGGCAGGCCGGCCGTGTCGGCGAGCGCGACCCATTCCATCGCCCACACCTGCGCGGCGATGATGACGCCGTTCGGCCGGGCGCCGCGGAACAGGCGGCTCAGCCTGGCCGCGCCGCGCCGCTGCACCGAGCGGCGGCGCATCGCGCGCAGCCGCCCGCCGCCCCGGGACGGCGGCGGGGTGTCGTGCAGGACGGTCAGCTCGTACGGCAGGTCGTGCCCGTGGTCGTGCGGCTCGGCGGCGTGCGTCACGCCGATCACGTGCACCCGGTGGCCGCGGGTGGCGAACAGCCCGGCGACGTGGTGCACCCAGCGCTGCAGGCCGCCGAGTTCTTCGTGGTTGTTGCAGACGATGAAGATGTCACGCATCCCGGTCCCCCGTGAAGAAGCGGCCGACGACCTGCTTGGCGGCGGTACCCCGGTCGTACTCCCCGTACTTCTCCACGAATTCACGTCGTTTCTTGGAGTACCGGGTGGCGAGGCCGGGCAGGTCGGCGAGCACGGTGAACAGCTCGTCCGGATCGCGCAGCACCGGGCCGGGGCCCTCTTTCCGCAGGTCGAAGTAGGTGCCGCGAGACCGGACGTAGTCTTCGAGGTCGGGGGCGAAGAACACCATGGGGCGATCGAGCAGGGCGTAGTCGAACATCAGCGACGAATAGTCGGTGACGAGCGCGTCGGAGAGCAGCAGCAGGGACGTGACGTCGTGCACCGCGCCGACGTCGCGGACCACGCCGCGCAGGCTCGGCGGCACGACCGCGGTGTTGAGGTAGTGCGGGCGGACCAGGAGCACGTGGGTCTCGCCGAGCTCCTCGGCGAACTCCTCCAGGTCGAACGGCATCTCGAACTTCTTCTGCGCCTTGCCGTTCACCCCGGCGCGGAACGTCGGCGCGTACAGCACGACCGCGCGCTCATCGCCGGTGAGCTTCAGCCGCTCGGCCAGCTTGGCCGTGTCGCCGCCGTTCACCAGGGCGTCGTTGCGCGGGTAGCCGCTGCGGATCAGCTCGGCCCGTACGCCGAGGCCCTTGGCGAGGGTCCGCGCGTCGTGCTCGGAGCGGATCAGGAAGGCGTCGTAGCGGTCGATCGTCCGCTGGAAGCGCGCCCGCCGTGCCTTGCCGCCGCGCTTGAGCTCCGGGTCGTCGAACCCCATCCGCTTGTACGCCGAGCCGTGCCAGGTCTGGATGTAGGTCGTCTGGGGGCGCTTGACGGCGTCCTGGGGAAAGCCCTGGTTGTCCAGCCAGTAACCGGCCCGTGCGAGCGCCAGGTAGTACTGCCAGGAGCCGCGGCGGACCAGCTTGGCGTCCTCGGGAAAGCCGGCCGGGCTCTTGGCGTACGACCAGATCGCGGTCTTCTTCGCGCCCGACTTGCGCAGCTCCTCGTAGATGTACTTGGGGTTGTCGGAGTACTGCTTGCCGAGGTGGCTCTCGAACACGATCGTGTCGCGCTTGATCGGCAGCCGGACGAGCACCCGGTTGTAGACGGCGATCTTGGTCTTCCGGCGGGTGAAGACCTCACGCCACCGCCTCTCGGCGCGCAGCAGCGCGGTCCACCACCGGCGCCCGCGGCCGGTGGCGGCGAACCGGCGGAGCGTCGCGAGCGTGACGCGGCCGGCCCACCCGTGCGCGACGAGGCGGAAGGCCATCTCCCCGTTCTCGGGGATGTACGCCTCGAAGTGGTCGCCGGCGAGACGGGTCAGGCGCGGCCGCACCGGCACCGACATCTCCATCGGGTCGTTCGCGAAGAGCCGGATGAACAGTTCGTCGTCGCCGGCCGTGAGCCGGAGCCGCAGGCCCCAGCTCTGGTCGAGGAAACCGAGCGGCCGCACGTCGCGGCCCGGTACGACCTCGGCCCTCCAGCGCAGCCGCCCGTCCGCGTGCGTCACCTCGGCGGGCACGGCGAAGAACCGGCCGGTCCGGCTGCGGTCGCGAAACTCCAGCCGCGCGCTGAGCGGGACGCCGGCGCCGATCCGGTTCAGCGGGTTGACGACGTCTCCGGCGAGCCGGAGAGTGCGCCCGTCGCGCACCATCTCGGCGACGCTTCCGCCCGGGTTCAGCGACTTGAGCGGCAGCGAGTGGATGCCGAGTTCGGTGACGTCGAGGATCCGGCGTCCCTGCTCGGTGTCGAGGTGGTCGCCGGACCAGTAGACCCGCCCGTCGCGCTCGACCAGCGGCGCGGTCAGCCGTGGCTTGCCGGTCTTGCCCTTGCCGATGTAGTCCGCGGCGCTCACAGCCCCCTCGTAGTCGCCCTGGGCGACCATGAAGCCGACGATCGCCTGGAGCTCGCGGGCCTCGTCGTAGGCGCGCGGGTCGATCGTGGCCATGTAGTCGCGGGCCAGGGCGAGGAACGCCTCGCGGTAGTCGCCGTCGCGGCTGCGCAGGCCGCGAACGTACAGCAGCAGGTCGTGGTTGAGGAACTTCACGTCCTTGGACAGCTTGAGGTCCTCGGACCCGTACCGCGCGTAGACCGCGTCGATGCGCCGGAAGATCTCCAGCCGGTCGGAGAAGTTGCGCAGTTCGGCCCGCTGGTTGGTGATCGAGAGCGTCTCGGCGTTCTCGTAGATCATCCAGTTGTAGACGCGGTGCGGGATGATGGCGATCTTCCGCGCGGCCAGGTACGCCTGCGTGCTGAACAGCAGGTCCTCGTAGTGGAGACGTTCGACGAACCGCAGGCCCTCGCGGTCGAGGAAGTCACGCCGGTAGAGCTTGTTGGTGGACAGGGTGTCATAGAGCAGTTCGGGATGCTCCCGCACCGAGGCGTACACGCCGCGCTCGCGGTAGACGCCGCGGTACCAGACACGTTCCTCGCCCTTGTCGGGATAGACGCGCCAGCAGCAGCCGGAGACGAGCTCGGCCCCGTGCTCCTCGGCGGCGGCGACCAGGTTGCGGCAGGCGTGCCGGTCGAGCGTGTCGTCGCTGTCGAGGAACATCAGGTACGTGCCGCGCGCCGCGGCGATGCCGTCGTTGCGCGGCTGACCGCAGCCACCGGAGTTCTCCGCCCGGTGGATCACACGTACGCGGTCCTCGGCCATCGCGAGCTCGTCGGCGACCGCCGCGGTCCCGTCGGTGCTGGCGTCGTTGACGATCACCACCTCGACGCCGCGGTGGGACTGGCCGAGCGCGGAGCGCACGGCGACCGGCAGCCGATCGGCATCGTTGTAGACGATGACGATCACGCTGACGTCTGTCATGGAGGAAAACCCCTCGAACTCCCGGAGAATGAACACTTGTCTCGGACGGGCACGTAACCGGCTCAACGAATGATCACCTTGAGGGGATCCTTAAGATCTGACATGTGCCGCGTGAACGAATCCTGATCGTGGAGGACGACTCCGTCATCGGGTCCGAGTTGCTCAAGGCCCTGGCCGCGAGCGGCTATGAGGCCGGGCTCGCCACCAATGGCCGGGCCGCGGTGGCCGATGCCCTCGTCCATCCGCCGGATCTCATCCTGCTCGACCTCGGGCTGCCCGACATCGAGGGTGTCGAGCTGTGCCGCCGGCTGCGCGCCGGCCATCCCCAGGCCGTGATCGTCGTGCTCACCGCCCGCACGGAGGAGTTCGAGGTCGTGGTCGCCCTCGACGCCGGGGCCGACGACTACCTCACCAAGCCGTTCCGCCTCACCGAACTGGTCGCGCGGATCCGCGCCCACCTGCGCCGCCAGGGCACGGTGCCGGGCGACTCGGTCGTCTCGGTGGGGCAGGTCCGCGTGGACCTGCCCGCGCGCCGGGTGCACGCCGGTGACGCCGAGGTGCTCCTGCGACCGAAGGAGTTCGATCTGCTGGCGGCCCTGGTGACGCGGGCGGGCGAGGTGGTCTCCCGCGAGCAGCTCATGGACGAGGTCTGGGACGAGAACTGGTTCGGCCCGACCAAGACCCTCGACGTGCACGTCTCCACGCTCCGCCGAAAGCTCGGGGCGTACGCGCGCATCACGACTCTCCGCGGGCGCGGCTACCGGTACGAACGCGACGCGGGCGAGGAAGGATGAGTGGTCAGGACGGTGATTGATGGCGGCTACCGTATCCGCCCGCGGGCAAAAGAAGACTAAATGTGGGGGGCGAAGAACGCCGCAGAATCAGGCGGCCTCCCTCCGCTTCCGCCAAGGAACGGGCAAGCACGAGTCCGATGCCGTGCCCGTCGGCCGGCGCGCGGAAGACGTCGGCGCCGTCGGGCACTCCCGGGCCGTCGTCGGTGACGTCGATCGCCAGCCCGGAGCCGAGGTCGGTCGCGGACACCGTGATCGGCGGCCGGCCGTGGGTGACGGCGTTGTCCAGCAGGACGTGCAGGATCTGGCGTACGGCCGCGAGTGAGGCCCGCACCTCCGGCAGCTCGTCCGGCACGCGCACGGTCACGTCCGTACGGGACCGGACCTCATCCAGCAGGGCCCGCACGTCCAGCACGCCGCGGTCGCCCACGCTGTCGCGCGACAGCCGGACCAGGTCCTCGATGATCTCCTGCAGGTGCTCGCCGCGCTCCAGGGCGGTACGGATCACCGCGTGCGGATCGTCTTCGGTCAGGCCCGCCTCCAGGCCGAGGAGCAGGCCGGTCAGCGGGGTTCGGAGCTGGTGGGAGACGTGCGCGCTGAAGGCGCGCTCACGGTCGAGGACGTCGCCGAGCCGCCGGGCGGTCGCCTCCAGGGCACGGCTCGCGGCGTCGGCCTCCCGCACCCCGACCGTCCTGGCCCGGATGGAGAAGTCGCCGCTGCCCAGGGCCTGCGCGTCCCTGGTGAGGCGTTCGAGCGGCGCGGCGAGGCGGCCCGCCTGCCGCCGCGCCACCACGGCCGCCAGCCCGACCACGAGGATCGCCAGCCCCGCCATCAGCAGCCACGCCCGCTCCACCCGCGCCGAGATGCGGTCGTACGGCGTCGCGACCCGGATCACCGCGACGATCGACTCGTCGGAGGGCACCGGCGCGGACACGGTCAGCAGCCCGCCCTCGACCGCCTCGTGGACGTGGCCGTCCTCCGCGTTCCCGGCGACGGGTGAGTACTCCGGCCCCCGGCCGGTGACGCGCCGTCCGTCCAGGGTGTAGACGCCGACGGTCAGGCGCCGTGACATGCGGGTCACGATCGGCACCGGCCGCGGGTCGGCGGCGATGGAGTCGGGAACCTCGGCCGAGATGCGGGTGGCGTCGCGTTCGAGCGAGACGATCGCCTCGTCGCGGTACAGCCGCTGGAGCACCACCGCGAGCGGAAGCGCGAACAGCACGACCGCCGCCGCGGTGACGCCGACGATCGCGACCAGCACACGGCGCCGCAGGGGACGGCCCTGCGCCGGGGGGTTTCCGGTCATCCGGTCATTCTGCCCCCGGTCCGGCGATGCCCCTGCCACCCGGCGGCAGGGGCCGTCTCAGCGGAGTCCGGGGGGCCGGGGCGTCAGCCGCAGACGTTCTTCAGCGACGTCGCGCCTCCGGAGGAGGACGACTTGGCCGAGGGCGAGGAGCTCACGCCGGTGCGCTTGGCCTTCGTGGACGTGCTCGCGCTCGGGGAGTTCGCCGGCGCCGCCGTCGCGGGTTTCATGCTGTTGGCGATGGCCTTCGCGGCCGCCCGGTGCATGATCGTCAGGTTCGGCTCATAGACGTGGAACCCCGGGATCTTGCCCGGGTTGTAGGGCATGCTCTGGATGTCGGCGCCCTTCTTGACCGTGCCGGACAGCTTCACCAGCGCGGGCAGGAGCGCCACGGGGATGTTGGTGGAGATGGTGTTCTTGGCGGCCTTGGCCAGCTTCTGGAAGTTGGCGACGACCTTCTGCGGGTCGGCCTGGTCCGCGATGTCCTTCATCAGGCACTTCTGGCGGTCCATGCGGTGGAAGTCGTCGTCCGCGTCGCGGGAGCGGCCGTACCACAGGGCCTGCGTGCCGTTGAGGTGGTGGGTGCCGGCCGAGAGCCAGCCCGTCGGCTGCTTCGTCTGGACGCCGTTCACGATCTCGCCGCCGATCGGCAGGCGCTTCTCGACGTGGACCGTCACGCCGCCCATGGCGTTGACGATGTCCTTGAACCCGTTGAGGTTGACGAGCACGTAGTAGTCGATCTTCAGGCCGGTGAGGTAGCCGATGGCGTCCTCGACCAGGTGCGGGCCGCGCTGGCCCTTCTTGTATCCGGGTTCGAGCTCGGGATGCCGCTCGCCCTGGATGTAAAGCTCGTTCAGCAGGCCCTCGCCGCCGGGGTGCTGCGGGTCCGCGGCGTCGCCGGTGTAGCCGTAGGGCCACAGCTTCCGCATCTTCGGCGGCACCGGGAACTTCTGCAGGCTGCGGGGCAGGCTGAGCAGCACGGTGTTGCCGGTCTTGGTGTCGATGCTCGCGACGGTCATGCTGTCGGTGCGGATGCCGGTGCGGTCCGCGCCACCGTCACCGCCCAGCAGCAGCACGTTGATCCGCGGCTTGTTCTTCCAGGGGTCCGACGCGTTGACGGCGGAGTTGCCGTCGCCGGCGAAGATGCTCGACAGCGTGTCGCGCAGCACGTACGTCGCGTTCGCCGCGTACACCAGCGGCGTGCAGACCATCAGCGCCATGATCACGACGAGGGCGCCGGAGGTGACCCGCATCGCCGTCGGCAGCCCCGGCGGCCGCACCACCTGGAACGAGCGGATCACGATCACCGCCCACCCGACCGCCAGGATGAGGATGCCCGCGATGATGACGTTCAGCCAGGCGCCCTGGACCACCATCTCCTTGAGCCTGTCCTGGAAGGCCAGCGCCGCCGTCGCCGTCCCGAAGACGATGACGGCGAGCAGTCCCATGAGGGAGAAGCCCGCGGCACGGCGGCCCGCCCACACGTGCGCGATTCCCCAGACGACGGCCGAGGCGACAGTGAGTCCCAGGGCGCGCCAGAGTCCGGCGACCGGGATCGGCTCACGGCCGTTCACCGCTCGCCCTCCGTACTGCCGCGATGCCATGAAGTCTCCTGCTCCTCTGCTCGTGGCCGGTCACAACTGTGACGAGCGCGCGATGCAACACCGTGCGGTATGCAAAGTGATTGGGTGGAAGCGGTCAGTAACCCTTGGCGGAGTTTGATGGATCGTACCGTACGTATGACCCCACCTGACTCGATTGCCCGGTAAGGCCCAGTCACCGCGTTAAGCACGGCACACATGGTCTGTGACGCCTCGCCTCAGCCACAGGCCGTCGTCAACGAGACGGCCTTGCTCTTGTGCTGCCCGGAGCCCTTCGAGGCGCTCGCACTCGTGCTCGGATCCGCGCTCGTGCCGGGGTCCGTGCTCGGGCTCGGATCGGTGCTCGCGCTCGGGTCGGCGGTGGCACCGGGCGTGACCGGGGTGGCGGACGGCGTGCTCCCCGAATCCTCGCTCTCGGCGATCGCCCTGGCCGCCGCCTGGTGCATCACCCGCAGGTCCGGCCGCACGTTCTGGAACTGCGGCGGCACGTACATCAGGCTGGTGACCTGCGCACCGTGCTTCATCGTCTCGGACAGGCGGATGAGCGCGGGCAGCATCTCCGCCGGAATGTCCGTGGAGATCGTCTTCTTCGCCGCCTTGGCGAGCTTCTGGAAGCTGGTCAGCACGCGCTGCGGGTCGGCCTGCTCGGCGATGTCCTTCATCAGGCACTTCTGCCGGCCCATGCGGACGAAGTCGCTGCTGGACGTGCGCGACCGCCCGAACCACAGGGCCTGCTTGCCGTTCAGCTTCCGGTTGCCGGCCTTGAGCACACCGGTCGGCGCGCTGCCGTCCTCCGGGCCGCCGTACAGGATGTCCGATGCGATGTGCACCTTGACGCCGCCCATCGCGTCGACGATGTCGGCGAACCCGAACAGGTTCACCAGGACGTAGTAGTCGATGGGCTGGCCGATGAGGTAGGAGATCTCCTCGCTGACCAGCGCGGGGCCACGGCGGCCCTTGTCGTAGCCGGGCATCATCGACTTGTCGTCCTCGGCGTCCTGGAACAGCTCGTTCAGCAGCCCCTCGTCGCCGGCCGACACCCCGGTGAAGCCGCTCGGCCACCGCTTGCGCAGCCGGGGGATCACCGGGAAGTACTGCAGGTTGCGGGGCAGGCTGATCAGCACGGTGTCACCCGTGTGGGTGTCGATGCTCGCGACCGTCATGCTGTCGGTCCGCACGCCGACGCGGTCGTCCGCGCCGTCCCCGCCGAGCAGCAGGATGTTGACGCGCGGCTTGTCCTTCCACGGATCGGCGACGTTCTTGACCACCGGGGGCTTCGCCTGGTCGGCGCGGAAGATCGTGTGGATGGTGTCGCGAAGGGTGTAGGTGTCGCGGGCCGCCCAGACGAGCGGCGTGCAGACGCCGATGACGAGGACGACCACCACGCCGCCCGCGAGCACGCGCGGCACCACGGACATCCCGTTCGGACGCACGATCACGTACGAGCGGACGACGACCGCGGACCACACGAGCGCGAGCAGGAGGATGCCCCCGATGATCCCGGCCAGCCAGTCGCTCTGGACCGCGATCTGCTTGAGCTCGTCGCGGAAGTCCAGCACGACGATGACGGCGCCGCCGATGACGAGTGCGAGGAGCGCCATGAGGAGCGAGCCGACGATGCGTCGTCCCGTCGCCAGGTGGGCCACGCCCCAGACGACGGCCGAGGCGATCGTCAGCCCCAGGGCATGCCAGACGGAACCCTCCCGCTCGTCCCCGGATTCGCCGTCCACGTCATCGTCGGGAGGGGAACCGACTCTCCCCATATGCACTCCTCTGTCCCAGACCGGGAGCATAGGTCTCAACCTGTACGAGACGCGTAAAAGCCCCGTTGAGATTGCGAAGTGAACGAGCCAACACGAACGGTGACCCTAGCGGCTGATCTACGCCGATGGGCGTATCCTCGACGGACGCCAAGGTGTTACGACGATTCGCGGTTGTTTTCGTCACTTTCTGGGATCCGTGCGGGAGAGCGCACGGTCCGGCAGGGACTGTCATCATGACGCGGGTGACCGCCGGCTTCTCCCTCACGCAGTGGCCCGGAGCCCTCCGGCCCTACCAGGCCACGGCGCTCGACCGGCTCGACGCGGCCTGGGCCGGCGGACGAAGCCGGGCGTGGGCCGTGCTGCCGCCGGGAGCGGGCAAGACGCTCATCGGCCTGGAGGCCGCGCGGCGCCTGGCGCGCAAGGTCGTCGTCCTGGTCCCCAACACCGCGATCCAGTACCAGTGGATCGCGCACTGGCGGCGGTTCACCCCCGCGACCGCCACGGCGGGCGCGGACCGGTCCCTCGGTGCGGATGTCACCGTGCTCACCTACCAGTCGCTGGCGATCTTCGATCCGGACACCGAGACCGACGAGGAGGGCCGCGCCCGCGACCCGATGCGACGGCTGCACGTCAACGGCCGCGGGCTCATCGAGCGGATGGCCGGCGCCGGACCGCTCACCCTCGTGCTCGACGAGTGCCACCACCTGCTCGACGTCTGGGGCCGTCTCGTCGCCGAGGTCCTCGAACGCCTGCCGGACGCGATCGTCCTCGGCCTGACCGGCACCCCGCCGGAGTCGCTCTCCCCTGCCGAGGCCGCGCTGGTCGACACCCTGTTCGGCACCCCGATCCTCGGCGCGTCCATCCCGGCGCTCGTCCGCGACGGTCACCTCGCGCCGTTCGCCGAGCTGGCCTGGCTCACCCCGCCCACCGCGGTCGAGGCGGACCACATCGCGGGCGAGACCGAGCGCTTCGCCGAGCTCACGACCGACCTGGTCACCTCGACCGGCTTCTTGACCTGGCTGGACGCCCGGTTCACCGCGAACACGCACACGGTCCCCTGGACGCGTACCGAAAAGGACGAACCCCGGCTGGCCGCCGCCGCGCTGCGCATGCACCACGCGGGGCTGCTCGCCCTGCCGCCCGGCGCCCGGGTACGCGAGGAGCACCGGCACGCGCCGTCCGCCGACGACTGGGTGGCGCTGCTGGATGACTACGTGACGGGCGCTGCGCCCGGCGCGGACACGGTGGAGGCGATCCGCCGGGCGCTCCCCTCGGTCGGGTACACCCTGACCCGCCGCGGCGTACGGGCCGCGCAGTCGCCGGTGGACCGGGTCCTGGCGCGCAGC
>NZ_JBHLZP010000061.1:0-25176 GCF_042429965.1 Actinoallomurus acaciae | reverse complement strand
CGACGGCGGGCCGCGGCACCGCGACGGCGGGCCGCACGCGGGCGGGTCGCCGCGGCAGGACCCGCAGGGCGACGACGCTCAGCACGACCACCAGCGCGACGATCACGATCAGTGCGGCGCCCGGCAGGATGTAGCCGGGGTCCTCGGACGGGGGCACGGACACGCGCAGCAGCGCGACGCCGAGCACGGCGACGACCCCGGTGATGACGAGGCCGCCCCGGCGCAGGTACGGCACGGGCCCGTGACCGAGCGAGGCGGGGGAACCACGGTCACTCCCTCCGTCGTAGGAGGACCTCTGACCGGGGAACATCGACTCGACCAGCGCGATCGGGATGACGACGCTGAACACCACGTGGTACGGCAGGTTGAGTTCGGTGTAGGCCGTGTTGACCCCGAGCAGTCGCGGCGCCCAGCCCGCCGCGCCGTACAGGTGAGGGCTGGTCAGGCTCTGCAGCGCCAGCCCCTCGTCGATGAGCCCGTACACCAGGCCCATCAGCAGGATGCCTCCCCGGCCGCCCCCGGTCCGGCGTACCAGTTCGCGGATCAGCAGCACGCCGGCGCCGTAGATCGGCACGTACAGCAGGACCAGCCAGAGCATCGTCACCTTGACGGTGCCGAGCGTGAGTTCGGCGGTGACCGGGGCGATGAGCACCAGGGCGAACGCGGCCCGGCGCGCGCCGGGCGGGCGGGGCCGCGCCGGGCCGCGTGCGAACCCGGTGCGCATCCGCCTGCGGTTCACGGCGACCACCAACGCGACCAGGAGCAGGAGCTGCACGCCCTGGATCACGCGCAGCCACGGGGGGTACGCCCCCGAGACGATCAGGTACGCGACGGCCGCCAGGCCGACCAGCGACACCACGCGGACCCGCCGGTACGCCGCACGGACGCCCTGCCGCAGCCGGCGGCCCACCCAGAGGTAGACCACCGCGACCAGGAGGATCGGCACGGGCCGGGTCCACAGGGTCAGCGCCAGCTCGTCCCTGGTCTTCGCCGGATCCGGGCCGGGATGCCGGGCGAGCTGGTAGTCCAGGATGCCGTGCCGGAACAGCAGCGTGAGCCCCGCGAACACGATGCTGAGCCCGAGGTTGGCGAACAGCAGGATCAGCACGAGCCGGACCGCGTCCCGCGCGGGCCGCCCGGTCGTCGGATTCCCCGATGGCGTCATGCGTTCGACCGTAGAAAGCGGGCCGGTCCCGCCGCCTCGGTCCGTCGTCTGGTCTTGCGGGTGCGACTTCAGACGGAGGGGCGGGGGCGTACCAGTCCGAGGTCGTAGGCGGCCACCACCGCGTGCACGCGGTCCGGGACGTTCAGCTTGCGCAGGATCGCCGACACGTGCGTCTTGACGGTCGCCTCGGTCACCACCAGCCGTCGGGCGATCTCGGCGTTCGACGCGGCCCGCGCCACCAGGGTGAGGACCTCCAGCTCACGGTCGGTGAGCTCGGCCAGCTCGGCGGGGCGTACCGGGTCGTCGGCGAGGGTCGGCACGAAGCGGTCCAGCAGGCGGCGGGTGACGGTCGGGGCGAGCAGCGCCTCGCCGCCCGCGACCACGCGGATCGCGTCGGCCAGCTCGTTCGGGCGCACGTCCTTGAGCAGGAACCCGCTGGCGCCCGCGCGCAGCGCCGCGTACATCGGCTCGTCGAGGTCGAACGTGGTCAAGATGATGACCTTCGGCGGGTGCTCGGCCGCGGTCAGCCGCCGCGTCGCCTCGATCCCGTTGGTGCCCGGCATCCGCACGTCCATCAGCACCACGTCGGGCCGCAGCCGTTCGGCGAGCCGTACGGCCTCCTCGCCGTCGCCGGCCTCGCCGACCACCTCCAGGTCGTCGCGGGTGTCGATGATCATGCAGAACCCGGCGCGTACCAGGTCCTGATCGTCGGCGACCAGCACGCGGATCGTCATGCGGGCTCCTCCAGTGGAAGGCGGGCGCAGACCCGGAACCCGCCGGCCGGCGCCGGTCCCGCCTCGACCGACCCGCCGAGCAGGGCCGCGCGCTCGCGCATGCCGGCGATGCCGTGCCCGCCGCCCAGGTCGGCGAACCTGCCGCCGCCCTTCCCGTCGTCGTGGATCTCCACCGTCAACTCTCCGTCCGCGACCCCGATGTTCACCCGCGCGGTACGGGCGCGGGCGTGCCGGACGACATTGGTGAGGGACTCCTGCACGATCCGGTACGCCGACAGCTCGACGCCCGGCGCGAGGGGCACGTCGTCCAGGCCCTCCTGCCGGATCACCACCTCCAGCCCGGCGGCGGCCAGGGGCCGGGCCAACGCGGGCAGGTCGGACAGCACGGGCTGGGGTTCGCCCGCCGCCTCCGCGTCGAACGGCCCCGCCTCCTCCAACGTACGGACCGTGCGCAGGAAGCGGCGCAACTCGGCCAAGGCCTGCCGGCCCGAGCCCTCCAGGTCTCGTATCGCCTGCCGGGCGCGGTCCGGGTTGAAGTCGAACACGTCGTTCGCCGCCGCGGCCTGGACCACCATCACCGACACCGTGTGGGCCAGGACGTCGTGCAGCTCACGGGCGATGCGGGCCCGCTCTTCGAGGACCGCGCACCGCCTCGGCCCGGCGGCGGGCCGACCGCGCCCGGCCCAGCGCGCCCCAGGTCCACGCGAGCAGCGCCGCGACGAGCCACAGCAGCGCATCGCTCCAGCGGCCGGTGATCAGGGCGATGGCGCCGGACAGCGCGATGACGACGGCCAGTATCCACACCGAGGCGCGCGCCGGGCGCAGCCACGCGAACGTGGACACCACCACCAGCGCGACACCCGGGCCGATCGTGGGATACAGCAGTTGGATACCGGCGCCCGCGCACAGCACCACCGTGGTCACCACGGCGGGGCGGGAGCCCATCCACCACATCCCGCCCGCCTGAACGACGGCCAGCACCGCGAGCGACCACCGCCCGGCGTCCGGGGACAGACCACGCGGCGTGAGGAAGAACAGCGGGCACAGCACCGCCAGCGAGCACGCCACCAGCAGGGATCGCCGCCGGGGCGGCAACCACGCCTCGACCTGGTCCGGCACAGCCACCGACGGTATCAGGGCGACGACCCGCCGCATTCCTCCCCAAGTCGCTCAGACGAACAGCGGCTCGGCGGCGGACCGCTCGGCCAGCGCGCTCATCGCCTCCTCGTCCGGGGCGGCGGTGTAGCGGGAGGCGGCGTCGAGCACGCGCGGCAGCAGGCCGACGTCGCCGACGCTGTTCACGAAGATGCCCGGACGGCTCAGCGCCCACCAGACGGCCAGGTCGATGTCGTCCTGCCGCTCCAGCGGCTCGTACCAGGTCGACCGGGTGTGCGGGCGTTCGCGCCAGTGGCGCAGCGCGATCGACTTGATCGTCTGCACCGCCACCCGCCGTTCCCGGCAGGTCTGGTGCAGCGCGTCGAAGTTGTCGGCGTAGTACGGGTTGCGCATGGTCACGTAGTTGTACGGCAGCAGCACCGAGTCGAAGTCGAATCGGTCGAGACTGCGCCGATGGGTCGCGGCGATCTGTGCGCCGTGGCCGGTCACCCCGATGAAGCGCACGAGCCCCTCGTCGCGCGCCTCGATCGCCGCCTCCAGCGCGCCGCCCGGGGAGAGGGCGACGTCCCACTCGATGGGGTCGGCCAGGTTGTGCAGCTGGAGCAGGTCGACGTGGTCGACCCCCAGGCGTTCGAGCGAACGGTGGAGCTCTTCGCGGGCCGCGCCCGCCGCGCGCTCACCGGTCTTGGTGGCCAGGAAGAACCGGCCGGGCTCGCGGGCCAGCAGCGGCTTGAGGCGTACCTCGGCCTCGCCGTAGGACGCCGCGACGTCGATGTGGTTCACACCGTGTTCGAGCAGGAGGTCGAGCGTCTCGTCGGCGACCCGCTGCGGTTCGTTGGCGAGAGCCGCGGCCCCGAAGATCACCCGTGTGCTGAGGTGGCCGGAACGCCCGAACTCTGCCGTCTCGATCGCCATGAACCCTCCCGTACGGAATGTGGGCGCCGCCGACGCTGATCACCGCGCGCCATGGGGTCAACCTACGCCTTGATCCGCGGCGTCCGGCCGTTCCGGTTTCGGTCGTAGCCACGCGTCGATCGCGCGGTGGATCCGCTCCTTGGTCGCCGCCGGGGCGAAGGACGCGTCGACGCCCGTACGGGACAGCTCGGCGAGCGCCGCGTCGTCGTAGCCGAAGGCCGTCCGGACGCGGGCGTACTCCTCGGCGAGGGAGGTGCCGGCCGTGGACGGGATGTCGGTGTTCAGCGTGACCCGCAGACCGGCGTCGCGCAGCAGCGGCAGCGGGTGGGCGTCGAGCGACGCGGCGAGGCCGAGCGTCACGTTCGACGACGGGCAGACCTCCAGTGGGATGCCGCGTTCGCGCACCTCGGCGACCAGGTCCGGGTCGTCCAGCACGCGGATTCCGTGCCCCAGCCGCTCCGTACGGCCGACGGTGATCGCCGCACGGATGCTGTCCGGCCCGCACGTCTCCCCGGCGTGGTGCACCAGGTGCAGTCCGGCGTCGCGCGCCGCGTCGAGCACCTCGGCGAACGGCGCGAGCGGGTACGCCTCGTCACCGGCCAGCCCGACCGCGATGACCTCATCGTGGGACTCGGCGAGCTTGACGGTGCGCCAGGCCCGCTCGACCGAGCGCCGCCGGGAGTGGTCGAGGATCACCCGGCACTCGATGCCGAACCTCGCCCGGCCCTCGGCCAGGCCGTCCAGCACCGCCTCCAGCGGCATGCCGAGGTCACCGAGGCGCTCGCCGTGCGAGGCCGCCGTGAAGGTCACCTCGGCATAGCGCGTGCCCTGCGCCGCCTCGTCCTCGCAGTACTCGACGGCGACTCGCCGGAAGTCCTCCGGCCGGCGCAGGCAGGTCCGGATGAGCGTGTTGTGGTCGGCGAACTGGCGGAACCCGTCGAAGACCGGCGGGCCGTCCTCCGGCCGCGACGGCACCGGGACCCCGGAGGCCTCGCCGAGCTCCCGCAACGTCGTCCACCGGAGGGTGCTCTCCAGGTGGACGTGCAGGTGGGCCTTGGGCAGGAGCGTCAGGTCGCGCATGGGACAAGCATCGCGTACTTCCCCGGTGCTCCGGCCTGGGCGGGCGGCGACGTACGGTCGACGGCATTTCGGCCTTGGCGGCATTGGAGAAATACGGCGGATGCTTCCGGTTAATGAGCCGAATAATCCGATACTGGCCGGTGTCCCGCAACCCTTCATTGGGTGGCCTGATGAGTAATGAGAGCGCCAAATTCTGCAACCCCGTACCGGGGCGGATATGACTCGTTATTTGCTCCGCCTGGCGAATTCATGGATCGGTCGAGACGTGAGCTTTTTCAATCCCGTCGCAGGTGTGGGGTCGCTTTACGTATCTCGATCGGGTCTTACGAACGCCACTGGGGCCGGTGTTAATGTTGCGATCGTTCAGCATCGAGGTACGACGTTTCTGAGATCACCGGCCACTTGGAGGGTGTGTGAAGCGGCAAAGGCTGAAGTGGACGACGCCTGTCGTCGGCGGTATTCGCCGCCAATGCCTCATGCTGTTCACCGCCGCCGCGTGGCCGCCTTTCCCCGAATGTAACTTTTCCGCTGATGCCGCCGCACAACGTGCGCCGGTCGTGTCCGGGTCAAGAAGTCACTCTCCACGAGAACTCCGAGCGGTGATCCACATCGCCGGTTAACGCCAGGGCTGTGCGGACCAAGGGCCGCCGCACCGCCCAGGCGAGAACCTCCCGAACCACCAGTGAAGAAAACCAACACCCTTGGGGGAGACATGCACAAATGGACCGCTCGCGCCGCCAGGGTGGCGCTGGTCGCGGCCGCCGTCAGCGCGGCCAGCGTCGGCGTCGCCAACGCGGACGACACGACGGGCGACCACAGCATCCTCGGCGGCAACCAGCTCCACATTCCGATCATCGCGCCGATCGGTCTGTTCGGTAACCACGTCAACGTGCTGAGCTCGGTGGTGCCGGGCAGCGGCTTCCGCTACTCGCACGTCCGCATGGACGAAGACCCGACGCCGCAGGTCGACATCTGCGGTAACGCCATCGCGAACGCGCAGGGCGTCGGCACGGCCGCGTGCAAGGGCCAGGCGAACATCGGCGCCACCGAGGCCGCTCCGGCTGCGATCGCGGCTGCGGCTCCGATCGCGGCTCCGATCGCTCCGGAGGCCCGTCCCGTCGAGATGAGCACGTCCGGCGAGAACGGCGTGCTCAGCGGCAACCAGGTCAAGGCACCGGTGCACGCCCCGATCCGGATCTGCGGCAACGCAGGCGCCCTCGGAGGCATGGCCACCGCCGCATGCGAGGGAACGGCGTCAACCGGCCGAATCGGCGGCACCGCAGCCCGCGGATTCGGCGTCGCCGGCCTGCTCGGCTGAGAACCAACACTCGGCCAGTTCTTCTGCATCGGCCAAATCACCTGTCCGTCCGCCCGGCCCACCGGGCGGACGGACATTCTTTTCTGCGCAGAGTCACGTCCCACGGCCCCGCCGTTCCCCGCCCCACCGTCCGCACAGCCCCCACCGTCCGCACAGCGCCGCGACCCCCGCCCCGCAAATCCTCATCCCGCTTTTTCGCGCTCCGTCTCGCGCTCCGTCTCGCGCTCCGTCTCGCGCTCCGTCTCGCGCTCCGTCTCGCGCTCCGCATCCGCACCACTCCGCCGCCATAACGCGCACTCTCGCGCCGCCCGCCGCCCGCCGCCCGCCGCTCCCCACAGCCGCACTACGCGCGCCGCCCCCTACTCCACGTAGCCGCACTACGTCCTCGCGGCTTCGCCCTACCTGCCTCGTACTTCACATCCGCACCCGACTCAATGCCATGCCCCGCACCCGCACCAGTCCCAGCGCTCGCACCTCACTTTGCGCCGCCGTCCGCAGCCGAGCCGCGCTCAACACCCCGCACCTACCCCCCTGCGCATCTGCGTCAAGTCTGGCGGTCCGCGCTCGCGCCGAGCGCCGCGTACGCCCTGCGCCCGGCCATGCTCCGCATCCAGCGCCCCGGCAGCGCTCCGCGTCTGCACCCCACGGCTCGCGCCCGGGTGCTCCCACTGTGAGCCGGGACTTGCCCGCCAACTCCGCCGCTGGCTTCGAGGCGAATCCGCAGAGTTATCCACAGCCGAACTGCCGGTCTTCCGCCAGGAGATCCCGGCGCTTGACAATAGAAGTGGGCTGAGCCCCCCGAGGCGGGCGGGGACTGTTCTCGGGCGGGGGCTGTTCTCGGGCGGGGGCTGTTCTCGTGGGGTGGTTCTGTGACGGGTGTTGGTCGGGTTGTGGAGGGTGGGGGCAGACGAGGTGAAATCACGATCTCTCCCCTTCCCCTATCAAGAATCCGGTCGCGACCGGCTATCTCCGCCTGTTCTGCTGATTCTCACGGCGGAGACGATGAAATTACATCGTTTCACTTGCACTTCCCGTGCGGTGATCTTGGGGTCGATAAGGTAATCGAAAAACCACCGTTTTACTTTTCGTGATTGGCGGCGGATCTAAATCCCGATGGTGAGCCTTGCGGCGAAAAGAGGCGATGATACGGCGCCAAGAGCAGAGGGTATCTGCTGATGCGAAGAAAGGTTCACACGTACCCTTTGGAGGTCGGCGGATGGATTCGGTGGACCAGGTTGAGTCGCAAGCCTGGAGTCTCTGGGCCAAATTGGCCGCTCCTGCTTTACTGCGATGTCCTGTCCTCGGTATCAGCGCTGTGCTGGTCGTATCGACGCCGCTCGCCGCGGTGGCTCGGGTTCTGCCAGGTTCCCAAGACTTCGCCTCGGCCCAGCCAACGCAGCGGCAGTTGCGTGTCCTGCGTTCCTACGAGCGGTACATGGGTCGGATGAAGGCCCAGACCGCCAAGGCGAGCAAGGCGGTGCGGTTCGCCTACCGGCAGGTCGGAAAGCCCTACCAGTGGGGCGGCGCCGGCCCGCGCACGTACGACTGCTCCGGCCTGGTGATGGCCGCCTGGCGCAAGGGCGGCCTTCGGCTGCCGCACCGGGCCGACCTCCAGCACCGGATGATCCACAGAAAGGTGGGCCTGAAGCACCTGCGTCCCGGTGACCTCGTGTTCTTCTCAGGCGACCATCACGTCGGCATCTACGTCGGACGCCATCACTTCCTCCACGCGCCGCACACCGGTGCGCGGGTTCAGCGCGGAACGCTGTCCGGGTGGCGGCTGCGGGTCTTCGCCGGAGCGGCCCGTCCGGGAGCGCCGGCCTACCACGCGTGGCCGCACTGGGTGCGGACGCTCGCCAAGCAGCACGAGGCCGAGCAGCACCCGCACGGCGCACCGCACCGGAGGCACGACGACGCGCGTACGAGCGGCCCGCAGGCGGAGACGCCCGGCACCGGGCCGGTCGAGGACGCGCCCGCCACCGATCCGGTCCAGCAGGAGGTCCAGGGGCCCGAGGACGACCAGACCGGCCCGTACACCGAGGCCGTGCAGCCGCCCGCCTCTCCGGTGGCATCGCAACCGGCGGACGAGCGGCCCCAGGAGCCGGCCGCGTACGCGCCGCCGGCGGGCTCGGGGCTGCTGTCCATTCCGCTGCTCAGGATGTCGGCGCCGCGTGGACACCACCACGACGACCCCGCACCTCGACCCAGAACGCAGCCGGACGCGCACACGGGCCCGCACACCGGTCCGCACGCCGGAACGCACACCGGCTCGCGGCCGCACCGGGCGCGGACGTCCGTGCGCCGTCAGAACGACGAGCAGCGGTTCGACCGCGACTTCGGCGACGGCGGCGACACCGGCGACTACGGGGACAATGACGACGGCGCCGCCGGCAACGACGGCATCGACCTGCGTTCACTCCTGGGAGACGCTCCCTGATCGATGCCCGCCGACCAGAACCACGGCCGAGACCGGACATCCCCGTTGGTGCGGATTGATTCAGGTTCCCAGGGGAAGAGTCGGGGGCGAGCCGTAGGTCGGCGGGGGGCGGGAAATGGCCGAGAGTGTTCGTTGTCCGGGGTCGCCGCTGAGGGCACCCCGGACAACGGCCTGCGGAGATTCCCCGACCCCGGAGCCCTCGGGGGAACGGCAGAGCACGCCCGGCGGTCTCCGGCCCGATCCCGCGGAGCGCGACCGCCCCAGATTATGCGCGTCGCGTCTGCGCCTGGCGTTAGGGCACGCCATCCGCCTCCTGCTCACCGTGTTCGGCCTGGTCCTGGCGTTCTCGGCGTTCGAGGCGCTCTCCCAGGCCGACGCCGAGACCCGCGCCGGGTCTCATACGTCGTACGCGAACAGCCGCCCCCAACGCGCGCTTCCCGGCCGATCCGGAGTGAGTCGACCCGTCACCCATGCGGGACGGGTCCCGCATCACAGAGCCCGACCGTACGGCCGCCGGCCGGTCACCGCCTGGCCGTACGACCCCGGCGGACACACCGCCCGCCGCCACGCCTGCCGTACGCGGGATCGCCCGGCCGGCGCGACGCGAACCCGACCGGCGAGCATCCCCGCGCGGCGGATCGCCCCGCACGGCGTACGGACGGCAGCACCCCGTCCCCGGCAAATCGGACCGCAGGGCTCGGCCACCACGCCGTACCGGATCAGGTCGACCGGATTCGTCACGCACGAACCACGACCCCGCACGCCACACGTCGGCGTGCCGCCGCCGGTTCCCGCCCCGCCCTCCGGATGCGGGGACGGCGGTCGCGACGGAGGCAAGACGCCCGGCGGCACCGGGGACATCCTGCACGTCGGCCGGCCCGCCTCCGGCCTCTGGACCGTCACGCCCCGGACCTCGCGACGATCCGGTCGCGACATCCCGGACAAGCCACCCTTCTCCCCTGACTGATCACGAATCGGCCGGCAGCGGCATGCGCCTGCCACCGGCATGCGCCCTGCAACCGGCAACGCCCTTTCAGGACCGGCGTGCCGCCGGTGACTCCCGATCGTCCGCAGAGGGGGAACGACTCGTGATCCGCACGCTCGTCGCCGAGCACGTGCACCTGTTACGCATCGGTCTGGTCGCCTATCTCAGCCAGGAACCGGGGATCGAGGTCGTCGCCGAGCTCGAGGAAGGCGACCGGCTCGTCTCCATCGCCGCCGCAGTGAAGCCCGAGGTCGCCGTCATCGACGTCGACCTGCCGCCGGAGGGAGGGGCCACCGGGGCCGGGTTGCTGGCGCAGATCGTGCCCGCCTGCGCCATGGTGTTGCTGGTCGGCCGGGAGGACCCCGGGCATCTCAGCCGTGCCATGTCCGTACGGCCTCTGGGCCTGATCAGCCGGGAGGCGCCGGTCGAACTGCTCACCTGGTGCGTGCGCCGGGTGGCGTCCGGCCGCCGCGTGGTCGACCCGGACCTCGCCCGTACCGCCCGGGCCATCGACGAGAACCCGCTGACGCACCGCGAGCGGCAGATCCTGCGGATCGCCTCCGCCGGCGCCTCGACGGCGGAGATCGCCGCCGAACTGTCGGTCAGCGCCAAGACGGTCCGCAACCATCTGTCCCGCGCGTTCGTACGGATCGGCGCGCGCAACCGGATGGACGCCATCCGCATCGCGACCGAGCGCGAATGGCTGTGAGAGACCGGGCGGTCAGCGGGGGGTCTCCGATGTCGGGGTCGGTGCGGCGCCGAGCGTCTGTAGCAGGTCGGCGACGGGTTGCAGCTTCTCGTACAGCAGGAGGAGGGGTTCGCCGGGGGTGGTGAGGCCGAGGGCGATGCCGACCGCGTCCTTCAGGTCGCCGGCGGTGCTGATCCGCACGTCCGGCCGTTCCTGCGTGAGCCCGTCGATGATGAGCCTGGTCATCTCTCCGGGGCGTCGGCCGCGCAGGTCCTCGTCCTCGTACACGACGACGCGGTCGAAGGACCGCGCGACCTCGCGCGCCGTCTCCATGACCAGGTCGTCGCACCGGTCGCCCGGCAGCGTCACGGTCGCCACGCCGTCGCGGCCCCAGACGCGTCGCAGCAGGCCGCCCACTGCCGCGACCGCCGCGGGGTTGTGGGCGTAGTCCACGATGACCGGGGTCTCCTCGACGCGAAAGGAGCAGCCACGGCCCGGGTTGCACCGGTGCGGGTCGAAGGTCTGCAGGCCACGGGCCACCAGGCTCATCGGCACGCCGAGCGCGCGGGCGGCCGCGGCGGCGGCCAGCGCGTTGGCGATCATGTAGTCGGCCCTGCCGCGGAAGGACCCGGCGACGTCGCCGACCGGCAGCAGCGCACGGGTGCGGCCGCCCTCGGCCTCGACCAGCCAGCCGTCCTCGGTGAAGTACGCGACGCCGTCGGCGCGAAGGTGCCGGGAGACGACCTCGTTCGCCCCGGACTGGGCGAAGTAACGCACCACCGGCTTGCGCCGCCGTACGGTCGGGCGTTCGGCGAACGCCGCGACCCGCGGGTCGTCGGCGTTGAGCACGACGTGGCCGCCGGGCCGGATCTCCTCGGCGACCAGTGCCTTGATCTCGACGAGGTCCTCGACCGTGTCGATGTCGTCGACGCCGAGATGGTCGTCGGTGATGTTGGTGACGATCGCGACGTCGGCGCGGTCGTAGCCGAGCCCGCGGCGTACGATGCCGCCGCGTGCGGTCTCCAGCACGGCCGTCTCGACCGTGCGGTTGCCCAGCACCATCTGCGCCGACCGGGGACCCGACGCGTCGGCCTTGTAGATCAGCTCATTGCCCACGTAGACGCCCTCGGTCGTGCTCATGCCGATCTGGCGGCCGTCCTGGCCGAGCAGGTGCGCGACCATGCGCACGGTCGTGGTCTTGCCGTTGGTGCCGGTGACGGCCACCAGGGGGACACGCGCGGTGGCGCCCGGCGGGTACATCTGGTCGATGATGTCGGCGGCGACGTCACGTGAGCGGCCCTCGTACGGCGCGAGGTGCATGCGGAGCCCCGGTGAGGAGTTCACCTCGATCACGCCGACGCCGCCCGCCTCCGGCGGGGCCGGCGCGCCGATGTCGGGCAGCCGCAGGTCGATGCCGCACACGTCCAGTCCGACGGTCGCCGCCACCCGGCGGCACAGCCGGATGACGTCGGGGTGCATGCGATCGGTGACGTCCTTGCTGGTGCCGCCGGTGGACAGGTTGGCGTTGCGGCGCAGCATGACGATCTCCCCGTCGGCCGGCACGCAGCCCGGATGCAGGCCCTGGCCGGCCAGGTGGGCCAGTTCGGTGTCGCCGATGGTCAGGCGGGTCAGCGGGCGGTCGTGGCCCTCGCCGCGCAACGGGTCGGTGTTGGCGAGGGCGACCAGCTCGGCGATGGTGGACCGGCCGTCGCCCGTCACACGCGCCGGGCTCAGCTCGGCGGCGGCCACGACCTGGTCGCCGACCACGAGTACGCGGTGGTCGCGGCCCGGCACGTAGCTCTCCACGAGCACCTCCTCGCACACGGTCGCGGCCTCGCGGAAGGCGGCGCTCACCTCGGCCGGGTCCGACAGCTCGATCGAGACCTTCTCGCCGTGGTGGCCGGACAGCGGCTTGACCACGACCGGGCCGCCGATCTCGGCGAGGACCGCCACGGCCTCCTCGGGGGACGTCACGATGCACCCGCGGGGCACGGGCAGCCCGGCCTCCTCCAGCAGGCACTTGGTCAGCATCTTGTCCGCCGCCGCCTCCATCCCGACCGCCGAGGTGCGGTCGGTCATGGCCGCCCACACCATCCGGCGGTGCCGGCCGTGCCCGAGCTGGAGGAGGTTCAGGCGGCCCATCCGGCGTACCGGGATGCCGCGGCGGCGTGCGGCCTCGGCGAGTGCCGCGGTGCTGACGCCCAGCCGGGTCTGCCCGTACGCCGAGGCGATGGCGGCCAGCTCCGGGCCGAGCGCCGGTGTGCCGCCCTCCAGCAGTTCGGCGACGGTGCGCATGGCGAGCCGCAGCAGCCGTTCCACGATCGGATCCTCGGGCGGCTCGTCACGCGGGCACTCGAGGATGACGTCGTAGCGTCCCGGCGCACCGGCCCAGACCGTACGGCCGAAGAAGACCTCCCGGCCGACCATCGAGGACAGCTCCAGCGTCACGTGCTCGGTGACGTGGCCGAAATAGGTGCCGCGGGCCATCGCCTCCAGCAGGCCTCCCGGCCGTCCGGCCGAACAGTGATGCGCGGTGAGATCCGGCAGCAACGGCACCAGCCGGTCGGCGAATCCGGGGAAGTCCGTGGTCTCCCGGCCGGTGAGCTCCTCCAGCTCCAGGCGGGCGATCGCCACTGGTCGCGAGACGTAGAGATTGGGACCGCCAAGCCAGCGCAGATGGTCCAGATGCACGGCTTACTCCTCTTCTTCCCGTGTTGGGCCGAACCACGGTTTGCGCTGCTCCAGGTCGAAACAGCAGCCGGCCGGAAGGAGATGCAGACGAACGTCGAACAGGGCCATCGGGTCGTTCGCGGCATGGTCCTGCGCGACGATGGCCCGATCGGCGTCCACGACGGTGACCACGCCACGGCCGATCACCTCGAAACGATTGCCGTCGACGATGATCGCGGTGTCCTCGTCGATGCCGACGCCGAGGTATCGCACGTCGAGGGCGATGCCGCTGAGCAGCCGTGGCAGCCGGCCGCGTTCGGCGAAATGCATGTCGATCAGGACGTTGCCGAGCAGGTCGAGCCCCGGCCCGATGCGTACCGACGACGTCGTGACCATCCCTCCGTCACCGCCGAGGATCATCCAGCGGCCCAGCGCGGTGGCGCCCGCGCTGGTGCCGGCGATCACGAGGCCGTCCTCGTGGAGCCGGCGGTGGAGGAGGACGTTGGTCTTCGAACCCACGAGCATGCTGAGCCGTGACTGGTCGCCCCCGCTGATCAGCACGCCGGTCGCCTGCTCGAGCATGGTGAGCGAGGCGGGGTCGTCGGCGGTCGTGCGCCCGATGAGCCGCAGCTCGGTCACGGACGGGACCCCGAGGCGGCGGAACACCGTGGCGTACTCGGCGGTGACCTGTTCGGGGACGCCGGTGGCCGTGGTCACCACGACGATGCGTGAGCGACGTGCGCCGGAGAGGCTGACGAACTCCTCGAGCGGTCCGGTGCCGCAGGTGCGGTTCTCCCTGCCGCCGATGACCAGGAGTCGGCCGCTGCCGGCGCTCCCCTCCGTTATGTCGGTCACGACAGCTAGCTACCCCCTTGTCACAGCAAGTAGTCGCCGACTGTGACACCGGGCATGGTGCGGTTTTCTTGGCCAATTGTCTGCCGAAGCGGGTGATTTATCGGAAGCTTGGACCTACTCCGTACGGCGCGAGGAAGGCCTTTTGAGATACCGGGTGGTATTTCGCCGAGCGCTATCCGGGAGGCCACGGTCCCCTTACTCCAGTGATGGCGGTGAACCGGCGATCCGGCCCGTGCGTCTAAGGGACGCATGATTCTTGAGACCGTGGGGGTGGCCGCAGGGACGTACGGGAAAAGGCGGCGTGGAAACCCTCCGAGAGGCACACTCACTCCGAAGTGGAGCGAATGGGGGCGGATGGCCCAGTTCGTTTTGGAGGTGCCCATGTCGTGTACGAACCGTTTCGGAAATGTTCGCCTTATGTACCGTCTTGTCCTGGCGGTCGACGTCGAGAAGTACAGCGCGCGTGACGCGCGAGAACAGCTACAAGCACAAACGGAGCTGAAACGCATCCTCAACGTCGCCGCCCAGAACGCCGGACTCGACCAGCGCGACTGGTACGAGCAGGTGAGCGGCGACGGCGAGCTGGTGGTCCTGCCCGAGGACGTGGACGTCTCAGCCGTCGTCGGGGACTTCACGCACCAGCTCGAGACGATCCTCGGTGAGGTCAATCGCGAGGTCGAGGGCGGCAGGCGCCTGCGGCTGCGGGTCGCGATGCACCACGGCACTCTGACGCCCGGCCCGTTCGGCCCTGCCGGCGACGCGCCGATCGTGGTCAGCCGGCTCCTCGACGCCAAGCCGCTGCGCCGGCTGCTGGCCGACCAGCAGGACCGCGACCTCGCGCTCATCGTCTCGCAGAGCCTCTACCAGGACGTCGTCCGCACCGGATTCTGCTCGCTCGACCCCGAGGAGTTCCAGGCCGTGCGCGTGAACGCCAAGGGCGTCCAGTACCACGGCTTCGTCCGGCGCGCCGATCAGATTCGGATGGTTCCGGCGACGGCGCTGCGATCGGTCAGCGGAGGCGGCGCGGAGCTGGTCGCGCTGCCCGGAGGCCGCGCCTGACCCGTCCACGCCATCCCCGCGCGCCTCCGCTCACCGGTTCTCCACCTCCCCGGTCGGTCGCCGCCCGCGCGCTGTCGCGGCCCGGGCGGCCGCCGACCGTTTCACTGTGGATTGCGTTCTATGAAGGGCATGCTCCGTAATGGCTTTTTGCGGGGGATTTAGTTTTGTGCGACTCGTGATCTTATTTTGGGATGAATTACGGCGTTCTCGGGCGAGCCGGCGGAGCATTCACCGGCTCGCCCGCAGCGAACGCGGAGGAGGCGAGTCCGTCGGCCCGTAGGCGGATCCCCACGGCCGGCACACCGCCGACGGACACCGGCCCCTCCGGACGTTCGGGTCGCGACGGCACCCCGGTCGACGCCGTCCGGCCGGGGTCGGTCCGGTCCGGGCTCGACCGCGTCGCCCACATGCGCTTACTCGCCAGATACGCCACATATTGGTCGGGCGGCAACGCTCCTGAACTGCCGGAACTCATCCGCCGGGGCTATCGGGACCATTCGCCGCACACCCGCTGTGCCCGTCGTGGGATTGACGATCGGCGATCTCACCGGCAAGGGTTCCGGAGTGCACGACCGCCGGTTTTCAAACGCCCGAGAAGAAACAGGCCCAGGACTCCCAGACTCGGCCGAAGTAGTGGCCGTTGCCCCCGCTTGTGCTTCCCGCGATCGGTGACCACGGCCGGAGTCCGGGCGAAGCATGGGTGTTCGCCCGGACCACCGGTGCGAGCGGGCTCGGTCACACCGGATGGGCCTTCAAGATGCCCGAGGACGACACCTACATGTTCGGTGCGACCGAATCCGTGCCCATTGTCAGGGGAGACAACGGCAGCCGCGGCAAAGCCCTGATCCTCAAGGGCCGGGAGAACGGCACCTGGGTCCTGACCGGAACCCGCGACCAGATGCTGCGGACCTTCCAGAACCCGGCCGCCAACCCCGACGTCGCCGCGACCGCGCCCTGGGCCAAGCCCTACGACAAGTTCCGGTGCCAGACGACCGGCGTCGCGAGAGCGGTCGCGGCCACGATCGCCGTCGCCACGAGCAGGAACGCCGGCTATCTCCTCGTCTTCAACAACTGCCTCGGCAACACCATCAAGATCCTGCGCGTGTACGGCGCGGTCCGGCTCCCCGCGGCGACGTACCTTCGCGCCCTGCCGAACTACTGGTTCAACAGCCTGACCGAGCCCTGGGGCCCGGTGCGGGACATCGGGCTCGCCGACGACCGGCCGCCCGCCTTCCCGAACTCCATCTAGACCGGCGCTACGCGGGCCCGGGGACCTCGAGGCGGGACTCCGGCACGTCGCCGATGTTGTAGTAGAGCTGGTTGCGGTCGGCCGGATAGACCGTGATGGTGAACCGCATCGGCTCGCCGGTCGTGGCGTACACGGTGCGGGAGAGCTCGATCAGACTGACGCTCACGTTGTCCGGCAGGCCGAAGAACACCGACTCCCTCTGGTCGGGAGGGCGCGCGGCGATGAGGTCCTGATAGCCCGCCTGCGTGAGCCCCAGCGCGCTCTCGAGGTAATTGGCCACGCCCTCGTCGACGTCGACGGCGTCGACGAGGCGTTCGGCGCCTCTGGTGACGAACTCCATGGGGTAGAAGGACGTCTGGAGCGACCACGGGTCGTCGTCGATGAAGCGCTCCTGGTACCGGCTGACCACCCGTGCGCCCTCGGCGAGCTGGAGCTGGCGGGCGAGGAGGCCGGTGGCCTTGCGGATCTCCACGCGCGGGTCGGAGGTGCTCGGCCGGCGGTTCTGGACGCGGGCGCTCGCGACGTACGCGCCGCCCTCGTCTTCGCTGCTCCCGAAGCCGTGTCGCGGGGACAGCTCGACCGCGAACGGGGTGATCTTCCGGGACACGAAGGTGCCGCGGCCCGGCTGGGCGACGACGAGCTGCCGCTGGGTCAGCCACTTGATCGCGTCGCGCACCGTGTTGCGCGAGGCGTCGTACTCGTCCTGCAGCTCGAGCTCGGTCGGGAGCTGTGAGCCGCGCGGGATCTCGCCGCTGTCGATCTTCTTGATCAGGTCGTCGGCGATCGAGCGCCACTTGGACCCTGCCATCATCACTCCTCGAACCGTCCCACTTCATATTGGCCAGACGGATCAACTCGGTCAAACAGGGTTAATGATTCCGTTTGGGGGTATTGACGGAATGGTTGGGATGATTCCATCCTACCAGGATTGATCACGTCGTAAGGGCGATACGGCAGAGTCGCCAGGTCGCCACCGGCCCGCCGGTATTCGGCGGGTCCGTCAGGGGGCGGATGATAAACCCCGCACTTTCGGTGCGGTGCGAGCGAGAGGGGATGCTCGTGCACTGGTTCGACTCGGCAAGTATGGTCCTGCTCGTCGTGGCGGTCGGCTTCTTCGGCGTCGCGGTGAACCTGCTCTGGAACTTCGTCAGGTCCAGCAACCGCGACCCGCTGACGCCGTACGCCCCGGACGAGCGTTCGGCACGTGCGCGGCGGTGGGCCGGCGTCTACGTCCGGCGTCCGCAGCCGCAGGACGCCCCGCTGGATCGGAACGCCGTGTAGGCCTTCCCGGACCCGTCTCTCACTGCCCCTCACGTACCCGTTCGTGAGGGGCAGGTCGTTGCCCGGCGCGGAGCGGTGACGCCCGCTCGCCGAGAGGAGGACCGATCTTGATGGAAACCCCCTGCCCCCGCGCGTCCGGACTCGCCCGGTCCGCCTCGTACGCCCGCGTCGCCGCCGCGGGAGTGATGGGCCGTCTGTCCGCGCGGGTGCTGCGTCCCCGCCCGTACGCCGTGGCGGGCTCTCTGCAGTGCGCGGTCGTGGCGTTCGACGTCGTCGGTTTCGGCGACCGGCGCCGCGACGACGAGGTGCAGCTCTACGTACGAGCCGGGCTGTATCGCATCCTCGAGGAGGCGTTCGAGGACACCGGAGTGCCGTGGCGGGAGTGTCACCGGGAGGACCGCGGTGACGGCGTCCTCATCGTCGTTCCCGCGCTGGTCGCCACCGAACTGCTCATCTCCCCGCTGGCCGAGCGTGTACGCGCGGGGCTGCGCCGGCACAACAAGCTCTCCAGCGAACCCGCGCAGATCCGGCTGCGGATGGCACTGCACGCCGGCCACGTCCGCTTCGACGCGTACGGGGTGGCCGGTCAGACGCTGGTGCACGCGTTCCGGCTGCTGGAGGCGCCCGCGTTCAAGGCCGCCTTCGCCGCCACGGGCCTCGAACTCGGCTGCGTGGTCTCCGACCGGCTGTACGACGACGTGATCCGGCACGGGCCGGGACTGATCGACCCGGATCTCTACGACGCGATCAATGTGTCCGTGAAGGAGACCGAGGCGCGTGCGTGGGTGCACTTCCCGCCCGGAGCGTTCCGGTCGGCGCTGAACGCCTGGCCGCACATCGTGGGACCCGCCGCGGCGGGCGCCTGATCACAGGACGGAGATGTCCCAGGCGATCGACACCGGCACCACCTGGCCCGTACCGCCGCTCACCATGATCGTGGCCGTGCCCGGCAGGGTGATCAGCCCCCGGTTGAGCGTCACCTCGATCTGCACCTGACCATGATCATTGATGGTCCCGCCGGCCTGGGCGAGCGTGACCTGGGGCGAGGAGGCCGCAGCGGTCCAGCTGACCTGGCCGCCCCGCGCGCCGAGCACCAAAGTGGCCATCGTGTCGTGGTTACGGAAGCGAATCGAGGCGGGGCTGACGACCAGCACGCCGGACTTGCGCCTCGGCGGTGTCGGCGAGGACGAGGGCGTCGGCGTGCGGGAGTTCATCGACTGCGGGGCGGTGGTCGGCCGCTGGTCGCCGGCGCTCGGAACGTCGGCCTGCTCCGACCGGCGCGGGTGATGCCGGGGCGAGCGGGAGGTGTGCGGCTTGCCGCCGGGCCACTGGATGTCGGGCACCGGCAGGTGCGGGTTCATCACCAGGAGCACGACGAACGCCGCGGCCAGTGTGGTGAACAGCCCCACGCTGGTGAACGCCCACCGGCGCGCCAGATGCGACGGCGCGTCCGGCTGACGCGGCATGCCCTCCGGCGTCAGTGCCCCGCCACGCGCGGCGATCTCGGCGCGGTACCCGGCCAGCTCGGGGTCGGTCCCGGTGTGCTGGACCCGGTGCCGCAGCGCCGCGGGCACCACGGGCGCGGGCGCCTCGAGCAGGAAGTCCTTGGCGTCGGGCACCCGCTGCTGTGCGCGGCTCAGCCGCGCCTCCGTGCGGCGGAGGGAGACCCCGACCGTCATGGCGAGGTCGTCGCCGGTCAGGTCGTGCCGTAGCGCGAGGAACAGTGCCTCACGGTGAAGGAAGTCCAGGCTGCCGAGGGGATCGCCCTCGGCGGGTTCGAGTTGCAGCTTGCGCTGCATGCAACGCCGCCGCGCCGCGGCGTACAGCCAGGGACGGAGCCGGCCGCGGTCACGCAGCCGCGGCGCGCGGCGCGCGGCGTCGATGAAGGTGTCGTGGACGACGTCGGCGGCGGCCCGCCGGTCGTCCAGCAGCGCCATGCAGTAGTCGTACAGGCGCTCGGCGTAAACGTCGTACAGCGTGGCCATCACGTCGTCGTCCCCGTCGTGCAGTCCCTTGACGAGACGGCGATCGGCGTCGGGGGCGAAGCGGGACCACCTTGCCATGTACGTGCTCCACGATTCAGGTTGCCTAAACCCTAGGGCAAGAAAGCAAGCTCACCGTAAAAAGCGCAAATAGTGCAACCTGCTCTTCGGCGTGATGTTTGGGGGGCCCGAGCGTCGGGTGGCGGTAAACGACGATGCCCCGTACGGGGTACGTACGGGGCATCGTTCGCCATGGCCGTTATAGAACCTTCGCCGTACGGTGACGGTCGGCCGAGGACGCTGGCAGGTCGGCCGGGGCGTCGGCCGGTCAGCCGAAGACGCGGGCCCTGGTCGAAACCGCCAGAGCGGAGTCGTCGGAGAAGATTCCGTCCACGCCGAGCTTGTAGAAGTCGGCGAGGTAACGCGAGGCGTCGCCCTCGGCCCGCGCGAAGTTCGGCGAGCCGGAGTCGCCCTGCTGGTACTCCACCGGCAGGAAGGAGTTCTCCGGCCGCACCGTCCAGGGGTGCACGGCGAGACCGGCGCGGTGCGCGTCACGGACCAGAGTCGTCGGCGGCAGCGCGTGGTTGCCCGAATCCACCGGAATGATCCGAGAGAGCCCGGGCCCGATGCCGTACGCGTAGGTCGCGACGTCCTTCAGCCCGGCCGGCTTGACCAGGTCGTCGTACGTCCGCGGGTCGTGGTTCGCCACGAAGTCGTACGGCGCGCCCTGCGTGTCGATGAGCTGGATCAACCGGATGCTCGTCTTCTTGCTGAGCGCCCGCAGGTTCGAGGTCTCGAAGGACTGGATGAACACCTTGTCGTTGCGGCCCTTGAAGCCGTACTTGGCGAGCTCCTTGAGCAGCTCGTCCTCCAGCGGCAGCCCGATACCGCGGAAGTAGGTCGGGTGCTTGGTCTCGGGGTAGACGCCGACGTGGTGGTCCTCGGCGATCTGCAGGACCTCGTCCAGGCTGGCGATCTTGTCGACCCCGTCGAACGCGCTGCTACCCGCGCGCACGTCCGGCAGCCGCTCCTTGAGCCGCAGCGTCTCCAGCTGCGCGAAGGTGAAATCCTCGGTGAACCAGTCGGTGTGCTGGACACCGTCGATCGTCTTGGTCTTCTTGAGACTCGCGAACTCGGGATGCCCGGCCACGTCCGTAGTGTCGTTCAGCCAGTTGTCGTGCCGCGCGACCAGAACATGGTCCTTGGTGGTCACGACGTCCGGCTCGATGTAGTCGGCGCCCATCTCGATGGCGAGCTCGTAGGCACTCCTGGACTCCTCGGGCCGATACGCGCTGGCGCCCCGGTGCGCGATCACAATGGGCTTCTGCCTGCTGAGCGTGCTGGGCGTACTCTTCTGCGCGGACGCCGAGGAAGCCCCGCTGACCCCGGCGAACACGGCGTATGCGGACCCCACGGTGACGAGCGCCAGCCCACCGGCCAGCAAGCGTCGAGACAGTGACATGAGCGACCTCCTGATTCGGAACGTGCGGAGGGTACGACGGCCAGGTGACGGCTGGGAGACCTGATCCTTAAGGGGAGAGGGTCCGATACCGGCCAGCCGCCGTCGAGTTGTCCACAGGATGGGCCTGCCTGTGGACAGAGCCTGGGGAATCTAGACGGATCACGGGGCCGGGGGTATCGATTCGCGCGGCGCCGTGGAGTGCCGGTACACTCGTCGGGCAGCAAGCAGCCGTAGCTCAACGGATAGAGCATCTGACTACGGATCAGAAGGTTGGGGGTTCGAATCCCTCCGGCTGCGCCCAGGTCAGGGGCCTGTTCCGATCATGGAACAGGCCTCTTTGCTAACAGGCTTGCTAACACCGATCGTCCTACTGCGCACCTCGGCTTGTGTGGTGCACATGCTGGTCGTCCTTCGAGCCGCTCGTTGATCACCCGCCTGCGGCGATGCGGCGATGGAAAAGATACGAGCGTGCGACTATCCGTCACGACGGTACCCCAGCGACTCTGATCCATCCGATGTTGATGCGGGCGCCGATCGGATGGCTGAAAATGGCCGTATGACGGGGCGTGTACGGGTGTGGGCGGGGAGCGTCATCGGAGTAGTGGCGTTGGCGGGTCTGGCCGTCTACTTGGGATCAGTGGGACTAGATAAGGCCGACAAGTGGGCCAGCGTGATCGGTGTATTCGTCACGCTGGCGGCATTCGGGGTCTCGCTGTACGACCTGCTGTCAAGAAGGCGTAGCGATAGCAAACCCGCGTCGGCGCAGGTCACACCGTCAGGGCAGCAGTCGATGAGTGTCGATGACGGTAACAGCGGGATCTCCTCTACCGGCGATGGCGCAACCAACATTCAGATGCGGGCCGAGGCATCTGGGCACGGCAGCGTCTACCAGGCCGGCGGCGACCAGAACATCAGCTCATGACGAGCCCTCCGCCCACGAATGCGGATGACGGGCGTGCTCACGTACGCATGGAGGGGACGGCATCCGAATATGGACGTGTCTACCAGTCGTTGGGCGACCAGATCATCACCCAAGTCAACCTGCCCGAGCAGGCATTGCGGCCTGTTGATCAGGTGACGGCTCCACCCAGCTTGGCCAACGTGTCAGGGCATTCCCACGTGTTTGTTGGTCGCGAAAACGAACTCGCCGACCTAGAAGCGTCGTTGACGACCACTGGTGGAGTGGTAGTAGCTGCGGTTCACGGGCTTGGCGGAGTTGGCAAGTCCACGCTGGCCGCCCGCTACGCCGCCACAGAGGCTGGCCGACTGAATCCGGTCTGGTGGATCACCGCTGACACCGCTCAATCGGTGCAGGCTGGCCTGGCTGATCTCGCCGTCGGATTGCAGTCTGAGTTGGCAGTGGGGCTGCCGCTAGAGATGTTGGCTCAGCGCGCCACCAGGTGGCTGGCCGCTCACGAACGGTGGCTGGTGGTGTTGGACAACGTCACCGACCCTGCCGATGTTGCACCGCTGCTAAACCAGACGTTGACAGGTCGGATCGTAGTGACCACTCGACTAGCGGAAGGCTGGCACCGTTACGGCGCTCGTGTCTTGCGGTTGGACGTACTAACTGAAAGCCAAGCTGTCGACCTGCTAACCGGCATCGCCGCCCAGGGGCAGCCCGATGCGGACCTGGACGGTGCCGCAGCATTGGTTAGAGAGTTGGGGTTTCTCCCACTGGCCGTTGAACAGGCCGCCGCCTATCTACACCAGAACCAGATTTCTCCCTGCGCCTACCTGGACCTCTTGGCACAGTACCCGGCAGCCATGTATGACGAGGCCGCACGCGGTTCGGACGCTAAGCGAACTATCGCGCGAATCTGGCGATTGACCCTGAACCAGTTGACCGACCTTCCGTTGGCTGGTGTGATACTTCAAACTCTTGCATGGTATGGGCCAGAGGAAATCCCTCGCAGCCTCCTAAATGGCATATTTAAGCCTCCGCAGATCCAGAGTGCACTCGGCGCACTAGCCGCCTATAACATGATTGCACTCGACGGCGAGGCGATCACAATACACCGATTGGTCCAAGCCGTCGCCCGTACTCCCGACCCGTCGGACCCTTATCGGCATGCAGACGACATCAATAACGCCCGAGAGCTAGCCACCTCCCTATTGGTCGCCGCTTTGCCTGATGACTATCAAGACCCCGCCAAGTGGCCAGCTTGGCGGTCGCTGCTTCCCCATATCAACGCTCTGCTCGCCAACGCGTCTCCTGATACTGATAGCGCGGAGACTGGTCATCTGCTCAATCAAGCTGGCCTCTTTCTAGGTAGTCAAGGGCGCTCGGATGATGCTATCGCGTTCTTCGAACGCGCCATTGCGGTCGATAAGCGCGTTCGGGATGATGACGATCCAGAGATATTTACGCCACAGCACAACCTTGCGGTGGCGTACAGTGATGTGGGCGACCTCGAAAAAGCAATCCCGCTGCTTGAACGCATTCTAGTTGATCGAAAGCGAATTCTGGGTGTCGATCACATCGATACCATGACAACTCAAAATAATCTTGGCAGCGCCTATCAAGAGGCGGGTGACCTGCTACGAGCTGTCAGACTTCTCAAGCAGACCCTTACCGACCGCGAGCGGGTCTTGGATTCTGATCATCCGCACACGCTTTCCTCTCGCAATAACCTCGCAAATGCCTATCTGGCCGCAGAAAATTTTGCTCGGGCTATTCCTCTATTTGAGCGGGCGGTTGCGGACCATGAGAGAGTCTTGGGTTCGCGGCATCCGTACACGCTGGCGGTGCGAAGCAATCTTGCGGGTGCCTATCAAGGGGCGGGTGACCCAGATCGTGCGGTCGCCATACTAGAACAGATTTTCGCTGATTCGGAAGAAATATTCGGCGACGAAAGTCTGGAAACGTTGCGCGCACGGAATAACCTGGCAGGCGCGTGTCTAGAAGCGGGTGGTCTGGAGCGCGCGATTAAACTGTTTGAGCGAACTGTTGCCGACAGTGATCGGATACGAGGAAAAGGCCATCCTAATACAATCGCATCCAAGCACTCCCTTGCGAGGGCGTACCGAGACGCAGGAAAATTTCGTCAGTCCATCGCCATGCTTGAGCAAGTAATTTCCGGCTGGAAAGATTTAGTGGGCGCTGACGACCCTAGAACGATCACTGCGCGACACAATCTTGCCCATGCCTATCAATTCGCTGGCGACTTCCGATGGGCGGCACAACTTCATCGGGAGATTCTCCCTGACTGTCGCCGAGTTTTGGGTCCGGATAACTTGGTGACAATGTGTGCTGCTACATGGCGTGGTTGACTTGGAAAGGCGGAATGATGGCACTGTTCTGCAAGGCGGAAAGGCTCCTTGGGTGAAGCAAGGAGCCTTTCCGCTAATTATCGGACGACCGTTCTATGCTGCTGCAATTTGCCGAGCGAAGATGTCCGCCGCCTCCACGAGCTGTTCGTTGATCACGTGTGCGTAGACCCGGAGGGTGATCGAGGGGTCGGCGTGGCCGAGGCGGGCCGCGACGACGTGGACCGGGACGCCGGCCAGGAGCAGCGTCGTCGCGTGGATGTGGCGGAGATCGTGGAGCCGGGCGAGCGGGAGCGCCTCGGACGGGTTCGTCTTGTTGTGTCGGGCGGTCAGGGACGCCATGAGCGATGACACGGTGTCCGGGTGGATCGGCTCACCCCAGGCGGTGGTGAAGACGTGACCGTTCTCCTTGTTCTCTGCGTCCTTCCACTCGTCCCCCGCCGCCAGGCGGTCGGCGTTCTGTCGTTGCCGGTGGCTTTTGATCGTCTGGATGGTGTCGGCGTCGATGCTGACCACTCGGGATCGGCCGCTCTTGGTCGTTCCCTCGATGCGCTCTCCCGCCACGAAGGCCGCCGAGCCCGCGATGGTGATCTGCTTCCCGTCCAGGTCGATGTCTCGCCACCTCAGGTTGAGCAGTTCACCGCGTCGAGCGCCTGTGTAGGCGGCCAGGTGGAAGAACGCGGACAGCCGGTGTGCCTTGGTGGCGTCGAGGAAGGTCTTGAGCTGGGCGCCGTCCCAGACCTTGCCAGGTTCGTTGCGTTGCATCCGGGGACGCTTGGCGCGCTCGACGGGGTTGGACGGTAGGAGCTGGTCGACGCGGACGGCATCGCCGAATGGAGCGCCCCGGGTTGGGTGGAGGGCCTGATACCTGGAAGGGTGAGGGGCTATGGCACCCCCGAGGAAGTACCCC